>JACDHN010000194.1 GCA_013821025.1 Acidimicrobiia bacterium
CCAGCGCAAGGCCTCGTCCTCGTCGGCGAACTGCTGCACCGTGATCACGGGACCGAACACCTCGGTTTGGATCAGCTCGTCGTCCTGGCGAAGATCGGCGATGACGGTGGGCTCGTAGAAGTAGCCCCTGTCGCCCTGACGTGCACCGCCGGTCAGCAGGCGGGCGTGGTCGGGCGTGCGCTCCACCATCCCCGACACCCGCTCCATCTGGTTGACGTTGTTCAGCGGGCCGAACAGCACATCCTCGTCGGGCATCCCGGTCTTCGTGTTCTTGGCCTGCTCGGTGATGGCATCGACGAAGTCGCCGTAGACCCCGGGGGCGGCGATCACGCGGGTCGCCGCTGTGCAGTCCTGGCCGGCGTTGAAGTAGCCGGCGACGGCGATCGTCTCGGCCGCCGCTGCCACATCGGCGTCTTCGAAGACGACGACGGGAGCCTTTCCGCCCAGCTCCAGGTGGACCCGCTTGAGTGAGGCCGCAGCGGCGGTGGCGACCTCGGTGCCGGCCCGTACCGACCCGGTGATCGACACCATCGCCGGGACGTCGTGCTCGACCATCAGGCGGCCGGTGTCGCGGTCCCCGCACACGACGTTGAACACGCCGTCGGGCAGGAACTCGGCGGCGATCTCGGCCAGCAGCGTGGTGCTCGCCGGCGTCGTGTCGCTGGGCTTGAGGACGACGGTGTTGCCGGCGGCGAGGGCCGGAGCGAACTTCCAGGTGGCCATCAGCATCGGATAGTTCCACGGCGTCACCTGGGCGCACACCCCGATGGGCTCGCGCCGCACGAACGACGTCATGTCCTTCATGTACTCGCCGGCGCTCTTGCCCTCGAGCAGCCGGGCCGCACCGGCGAAGAACCGGATCTGGTCGATCATCGGCGGCACCTCCTCGCTGCGCACCAGCTCGGTCGGCTTGCCCGTGTTCTCCACCTCGAGGGCGATCATCTCCTCCGCCCGTTCCTCCAGCGCATCGGCGATCTTCAGCAGGGCGAGCGAACGTTCCGACGGGGTGGCGTTGCTCCAACCCTCGAACGCCGAGTCGGCGGCCTTCATCGCCACGTCGATGTCCTCCGCGCCCGACCGGGCCGACTCGGCATACTTCTCGCCGGTCGACGGATTGACGATCGGGATGGTCTCACCGCTGCGGGCATCGGTCCGCTGGCCGTTGATGAAGTTCTGGAAGGTCCCCATCAGCCAAGGTGTAGCAGATGTCCCGGGCGCTGGCGATCGGGCGGGTGGGCGCGCCTACGCTTCGGCGCCATGAGCCCAGCGATCCGCACCGTCGGAGTACCGAAGGAGATCAAGACCGCCGAGCACCGTGTGGCGATGACTCCCGACGGTGTTCGCGAGCTCGAGCGAGCCGGCATCGAGGTCTTCGTGGAGACGGGCGCCGGCAGCGGCGCCTCGATCGCGGACGCTGACTACGTCGCCGCTGGCGCCGACATCGTGCCAACCGCCGCCGACGCCTGGTCCCAGGAGATGGTCGTCAAGGTGAAGGAGCCGAAGCCCGAGGAGTTCGAGTACCTGCGGGCCGACCTCACGCTGTTCACCTACCTCCACCTCGCCGCCTATCCCGACGTGGCGCGAGCCCTGATCGACGCCAAGACGACGGCACTGGCCTACGAGACGGTGCAGCTCGACGACGGTTCGCTACCCCTGTTGGCGCCGATGAGCGAGGTTGCCGGGCGCCTGGCCCCGCAGATGGGCGCCCACTTCCTGGAGCGCCACAACGGGGGCCGGGGCATGTTGATGGGTGGCGCCCCCGGAGTCCGCCCGGCCAACGTGGTGGTGCTGGGAGCCGGCAACGTGGGCTGGAACGCGGCGTGGATCGCCGCCGGCATGGAAGCCGAGGTGGTGTTGATCGACAAGAACCTCGACCGGTTGCGCTGGGTCGACCAGATCCACAAGGGCAGGATCATGACGTTGGCGTCCAACCGCGGCGCCATCGAGCGCAGTGTGGTCGACGCCGATCTCGTGATCGGCGCCGTGCTGGTGGCCGGCGGACGGGCGCCGGTGGTCGTGAGCGAGGATCTGGTGGCAGCGATGAAGCCCCGCTCCGTGATCGTCGACGTCGCCGTGGACCAGGGAGGGTGCATCGAGACCATCCGTGAGACCACGCACGAGGAGCCCACGTATGTGATGCACGACGTGGTGCACTATGCCGTCGGCAACATGCCAGGCGCCGTGCCTCACACCAGCACCTACGCGCTGACCAATGCCACGCTCTCCTACCAGCTCGACGTGGCCGTGCTCGGGGCGGCCGAGGCGGCTCGGCGCGACCCGGCGATGGCGCTCGGCGTCAACACGGTCGGCGGCCAGGTGACGAACGAACCGGTGGCCGAGTTCCTCCAGACCGACTACGTCACACCCGACCACGCACTCTCCTGACCCGATCGACCCGTCCGCTCTCGGAGTTCCGCGGAACGGTGCGTAAGGTCGTCCCCATGACAGTCACGGGCGGCACCACCGTCGATGTCGGCGACCTCGACCTTCCCTTCGTGGAACCTCGCGACGACCTGTCGCTGAAGGAGCGCAACGAACGACTCCAGGCCGCGGCTGCCGATCACTGGTTGGTGCGGTCCACGTTCGGCTACATGGTGCTGCACTACGACGATTCGGTGGCTGTGCTGCGCGACCGGCGCTGGCATTCGGCGGCCTCGATGCTGCCGGCGCTGATGGGCGTCGACGATCCCGAGTTCGTGTGCCGGCGGCGCACGTCGATCCTGTCGGCGGAGGGTGACGAGCACGTGCGCCTGCGACGCCTCGTCGGTAAGGCGTTCTCGCCCCGTTCGGCCGATCGGCTACGGCCGTTCATGCGCCAGGTGATCGACGACCTGCTCGACCACGTGGTGGAGGCCGGCCGCTGCGACGTGGCAACCGACATCTGCGATCCCTACCCGATCCCGATCATCTGCGAGCTGCTCGGGGCTCCACGCGAGGACTGGCAGTTCTTCAGTCGGGTGGCCGCCGACATCCTCCGGGTGTTCGATACCAACCTCCCCGAGGTCACCCATCTCATCGTCGAGGCCTCCGACGAGCTGGACGAGTACACCCGCCGGCTCATCACCGATCGCCGCTCGCGCCCCGCCGACGACTTGCTCACGGCGTTGATCGCCGCCGAGGAGGAAGGCGACCGGCTGTCCACCGAGGAACTGGTGATGATGGTCGAGGCCGTGATCGTCGCTGGCACCGACACCACACGCAACCAGCTCGGTTGCGCCGTGGCGCTGTTGTGTGATCACCCCGATCAGTGGGCGCTGCTCGCCCGGCAGCCCGATCTGGCGCCGCAGGCGGTGGAGGAGGTGATGCGATACTTCGGCGCCGTGCGGGCCACGATCCGCTTCGCCAGCGAAGACATCGAGTACCGCGACATCCGGTTCCCGTCCGGCACGTTCATGGTGGCTGGTCTGTCCACCGCCAACGTCGACCCGAGCGTGTTCGAGGCGCCCACCACGTTCGTCATCACCCGCGAACCGGCGTCCCGGCCGCAGCTCACACTCGGCGCCGGCATCCACTCATGCCTCGGAGCCGCGCTCGCCCGGGCCGAACTCCAAGAGGCGCTACCCCTGTTGGCCCGACGGATGCCCGACATCGCCGCCGACGGTCCGGTCGTGTGGAAGCCGCCGACGACCGCCATCTTCGGGCCCCAGCACCTTCCCGTGCGATTCACGCCGGGCGCTCCCGTCCGATCCCAGCGCTGACCGCGACCTCACCTACGGTGCCAGCCATGGCAGGCGATCAGCCCAAGCTCGGCTACTCGACGGGGTACTGGTCGGCCGGGCCGCCCGGCGGCGTGCCAGAGGCAGTGCTCGAAGCCGAGCGCCTCGGCTACGACTCGGTGTGGACGGCCGAGGCGTACGGCTCCGACGCCCTGACGCCGCTGGCGTGGTGGGGCGCGGCTACCGAACGCATGCGCCTCGGGACATCCATCGTGCAGATGAGCGCCCGCACCCCAGCCGCCACGGCGATGGCAGCGATCACGCTCGACCATCTGTGCGGTGGCCGCTTCATCCTCGGACTTGGCGTCTCGGGCCCGCAGGTGGTGGAGGGCTGGTACGGCCAGCCGTATCCCCGACCGCTTGCCCGTACCCGCGAGTACGTCGAGATCGTGCGGGCCATCCTGCGGCGCGATCAGCCCGTCGAGTTCCGTGGCGAGCATTACGACATGCCTTACGCCGGCGGCACCGGGCTCGGCAAGGCGCTGAAGTCGACGGTGCACCCGCTGCGAACAGACATCCCGATCTTCCTCGGCGCCGAGGGTCCGAAGAACGTGGCGCTGGCTGCCGAGATCGCCGACGGCTGGTTCCCGATCTTCTTCTCACCGAAGATGGACGACTGGTACCGCCAGCGGTTGGCCGAGGGATTCGCCGCCTCGGGTGACGCCGGCAAGGCCGACACGTTCGAGGTGGCGGCGCCGGTGACGATCATCCCCGGTGACGACGTCGAGCAATGCGCCGACTTCGTGCGGCCGATGCTTGCCCTGTACGCCGGTGGGATGGGTGCCAAGGACGTGAACTTTCACTACGAGGTGTTCGCCCGCATGGGCTACGAGAATGTGGCGGCGAAGGTGCAGGAGCTGTACCTCGATGGGCGCAAGCAGGAGGCCGCCGCCGCCATCCCGCTGGCGATGGTGGAGGACGTGGCGCTCGTCGGCCCGCCCGACAAGATTCGCGAGGAGATGACCGTGTGGCGTGAGACCTGCCTCACGACATACATGGTCAGCGGCCCGGCGCAGATGCTCGGCACCTACGCCGACCTGATCCTCGGCTGACCGCTGCCATCACCGGGATCAGATCACGGTGATGGCACCGCCAACGTCGAGCTCGAGCGCCGTCCCGACCGTGCGCAGACGAGCCGGCACCGCCTGGAGGTGATGCCAGCCATCATCGTTCGCCGGTGTTTCGACGAGTTGCTGATCCGTCGCCAGCCAGTGCCGCACGGACTTCGTGCCACGATCGATCAAGATCACCTCCGACACACCGACGGACTCGTAGTACGCGAGCTTCTGGAGCGACTCATCCCCGGGTGGTGCTCGGCGCTGGGTGGGGCACCATGTGCAGCTCGCCCTCCCACATCTCATCGAACAAGTCGTGGCCGAGCCGCTGTCGTTCGGCGAGGAGGGCGACTGGGACGTCGAGCATCACCGCACGCACAAGCCGAGCGTACCGCTGCCGCCAGCCGCGCCCGGGTCGTTGGTCAATCGTCAACCGTCGGCGCGGGGAGTGGGTCGACGTACGTCGTCGGGAGCGGCGCCATCTCCGTCGTATACGGAACGCTCTCGGACTCGCCTCTGATGCTGCTGTCGCTCCTCGTGAGCGTGGTCCTCGCCACCTCGTCGCCGTTGGCATCGACGGCGACGGCGACGATGGTCGGCGCGTCCAGCTCCGCCACCCAACCCGTATGACCCGCCCCCGTCGCGATCTCGGCATTCCCCGCGTCGGAGCGGTCGGGCAGCCGCAGCAGCTTGACCGCAACAACGTCGTCGGACACGAAACCCGCAGCGAATGTGCGATCGTCCTGCTCGACGGTGGTGACGGCTATGAACCCGTGCTCTGCGTCGGTACCGGAGCTCGAGGAGCTCGAAGAGCTCTCAGAGAACATGTC
>JACDHN010000002.1 GCA_013821025.1 Acidimicrobiia bacterium
CGGCCTCGAGCGTCTGGACAAGACGCCCAAGCTCTTTCTCGGGTAGCGAGCGCAGCTCGCGTTGCACGGCGTCGCGCTCTCGCTTACGGCGACGATCCTTGCCAGGCACCGGCGCCGCGTCGTCGGGGCGCAGCAGCGACAGGATGTCGCCGACCGCCTTGCGGATCGTCTGGGGGTTGATGCCGTGTTCGGCGTTGTAGTCGATCTGGCGCTGACGCCGCCGCTGGGTCTCGCCGATGGCCCGCTCCATCGAATCGGTGACGCGGTCGGCGTACATGATCACCTGGCCGCCGACGTTGCGGGCGGCGCGGCCGATCATCTGGATCAGCGACGTCTCGGACCGCAGGAACCCTTCCTTGTCGGCGTCGAGGATGGTCACGAGTGACACCTCTGGCAAGTCGAGACCCTCACGCAGCAGGTTGATGCCGACCAGCACGTCGAACTCGCCCAGGCGCAGGGCCCTGAGGATCTCGATGCGCTGGATGGTGTCGATGTTGGAGTGCAGGTACCGCACCCGCAGTCCCTGCTCGAGCAGGTAGTCGGTGAGGTCCTCGGCCATCTTCTTCGTCAGGGTCGTCACGAGCACACGCTCGCCCTTGGCCGTGCGGTCGTTGACGAGCTCCATCAGGTCGTCGATCTGCCCGTGGGTCGGTTTCACGATCACCTCGGGATCGACGAGGCCCGTCGGCCGCACGATCTGCTCCACCACCTGCGACGACACGCGCAGCTCGTAAGGCGACGGCGTGGCCGACATGTACACGCACTGGTTGATGCGCTCTTGCACCTCTTCGAACGTGAGCGGCCGGTTGTCGCGGGCCGAAGGCAAGCGGAACCCGTGCTCCACCAGCAGGTCCTTGCGACTGCGGTCCCCCTCGTACTGGCCGTGCAACTGCGGGACGGCCACATGGCTCTCGTCGATCACCATCAGGAAGTCGTTGGGGAAGTAGTCGAGCAACGTGAACGGCGGTTCGCCAGTGGTACGGCCGTCGATGTGCATGGAGTAGTTCTCGATGCCGTTGCAGAACCCGACCTCGCCCATCATCTCCAAGTCGTACTGCGTGCGCATCCGCAGTCGCTGCGCCTCGAGCAGCTTTCCCTCTGCCTCGAAGTACGCCAGGCGCTCCTGCAGCTCGGCCTCGATGCCGACCATCGCCCGCCGCATGCGCACCTCACCGGTCACGTAGTGGGTGGCCGGGAACACCATCGTGCGCGGAAGCTCGGCCAGCGTCTCACCGGTGACGGTGTCGATCGTGGTGAGCCGTTCGATCGTGTCGCCGAACAGCTCCACGCGCAGCACGTGCTCCTCGTAGGCGGGGTGCACTTCGATGGTGTCGCCGCGCACCCGGAACTTGCCGCGCCCGAGCGTCATGTCGTTGCGGTCGTACTGAAGGTCGACGAGCCGGCGCAGGATGCTGCGCATGTCGTAGTCGACGCCGACGTTGAGGTCGAGCAGCTGGCCCTTGTACTCGGCCGGGTTCCCCATGCCGTAGATGCAGCTCACTGACGCCACGACGATGACGTCGCGCCGGGTGAGCAGCGCCGCCGTCGCCGAGTGCCGCAACCGGTCGATCTCGTCGTTGATCGATGAGTCCTTCTCGATGTAGGTGTCGCTCGACGGGATGTACGCCTCGGGCTGGTAGTAGTCGTAGTAGCTGACGAAGTACTCGACCCGATTGTTGGGGAAGAACTCCCGCATCTCCTGGGCCAGCTGCGCGGCGAGGCTCTTGTTGGGGGCCAGGATCAGCGTCGGTCTCTGCACCTGCTCGATGGTCCACGCCATGGTGGCCGACTTGCCAGAGCCGGTGATGCCGAGCAGTGTCTGGAACCGCTCGCCGCGCTGGATGCCTTCTGCAAGGGCCTTGATGGCCTCCGGTTGGTCACCTGCCGGCTCGAAGTCGGACACGACACGGAAGATCTCGTCGCGCACGACCTCGTTCGGCGACGGCAGCGGACGCGACAGCTCCAGCACCGCAGGATCGTCGGCCGCACCGGCCACCGTCGGATCGACCACAGTCGTCTCGGTCACGAGCGTGAGTGTATCGAGCGAACGTCTGTTCGTCGAGGGTTCAGCGGGCGAACGGGTTGCGAGCCAACGCCAACTGGCTCACGCCGAGGTAGCCGACCCGGAATCCGGCCTCGCAGTAGGCCAGCCAGAACTCCCACATGCGTCGGAACGTGCCGTCGAAACCGTGGTCGGCGATCTCCTCCCACGTCGACCCGAAGCGGGCGCGCCACTGCCGCAGCGTCTCCTCGTAGTGCGGCCCGAGGTCGCGCCGCTCCACGATCGACAGCGTGGTGTGCTCGGCCAGCGTGGCCTCGATGGCGGCGATGGACGGGATCAACCCGCCGGGGAAGATGTACTTGTGGATCCACGTGTACGAGCGGCGTGTTGCCAGCATCCGGTCGTGGGGCATCGTGATGGCCTGCAGGCCCATGCGCCCGCCTGGCGCCAGCACCCGGTCGATCGTCGAGAAGTAGGTTGGCCAGAACTCGGACCCTACGGCTTCGATCATCTCCACGCTGACGACAGCGTCGAACGAGCCCGCGACCTCGCGGTAGTCCTGGCGTCGAACGTCCACGAGCGTTTCGAGGCCCAACTCCTTGATGCGCCACTCCGCCAGCTCCTGCTGCTCGGCAGACAGTGTCAGCGAGGTGACACGGGCGCCGCGCTGGGCGGCGCGGATGGCCAGGGCGCCCCAGCCGGTGCCGATCTCCAGCACGTGCATCCCCGACGTCACGCGGGCATGGTCGAGGACACCGTCGATCTTGCGCAGTTGGGCGGCATGCAGGTCGTCGCCGCGCTCGAACCACGCCGACGAGTACGTCATCGAGTCGTCGAGGAACGCCTGGAACAGCCCGTTGGAGAGGTCGTAGTGACGGGAGATGTTCTCCTTGGCGCCGTCAGCGGTGTTGATCTCCTCCAGCGGGTGGGGCCGTTCCACGAGGCTCCGCAGGCGCTGCAGGAACGGCGGCACAAGGCGGCTGATGCGGGCGGCGAACGGGGTCAGCAGATCTGCCAGGTCGGTGCCGGCACCCGTCGTCCAGTCCCCCACCATGTACGCCTCGCCGAACCCGATCTTGGCGTCGACTCCGAGGCGGTGGAACAGGGCATCGGGACGGACGACATCCATCACCGGCGAGCGCAGCCCGCCGCGGCCGAGCCGGGTGCCGTCCGGCAGCACGACGCGCACGTCGAGGTCGCGCACAGCACCCCGGAAGATGCGCTCGGCGATGTGCGCCCGGAAGTGGTTCGTGGGTGGATCTGCCAAGCCGGGCCACACGCCGCGGTTGAGGACGGGGATCTCGCGCTCGCCGTTCACACTCCCTCCTGGGGGACGTGCCGAGGACGAGCGACGACCGGGAGCCGGCGCAGCCACAGCCGGATCCCCTGGAACCGGATCAGCGTGCTGACCCACAGCGGCATCAACGGGTGGCGTAGTGATGCCACGACGACAGCCCTCGTGGACGCCGGTCGACGACGCCCCTGCAGCGAGGCTGAGAATGGCGTGCGCTCGCCGCGATGCAGTGACATCGACAAAGACAGCCGCTCGGCGGGCCGACTGAAGAGCATCTCGTAGTGCCCCTCGGTGTCGAAGAACGGCGACACGTACAGCTCCTTGTCGGCTTCGGCCCGCCCTGCCGAGTCCGGCGACAGCAGGTACACGTGGCGCTCGCCGTAAGTGTTGTGCACCTCGGCCAGCAGTGCCGCCAGGTCGCCGTCGCGGTCGTAGCACCAGTGCACCGTCAACGGGTTGAACACGTACCCGAGCACGCGGGCGTTGGCGAGCATCAGCACGCGCCCCCCTGCGAGGTCGATGCCGTTGCGGTCGAGGAACGACACCACGTTGTCCTTGATCGACCGGTCGGGCTCGCCGAGATGGTCTCGGGCGTGGAAACGGGCGAGCGGTCGCAGCCAGAACGGCAGACGCGGCAGGTGGTCGAGATCGACGAGCCACAGGTAACAGCGATAGGAGAACGAGTTGCGCAGCGGCTGCACGCGGGTGTGCGTGACTCGGCCCTCGTACAGCGAGTTCACGTGTTCCATGACACTCCCAGGGCCTTGGCGGCCCGGACGCCCGAGGCGCAGCCGTCCTCGTGGAACCCCCACCCGTGGTACGCACCGGCGAACGCCAGACGGTGCGAGCTCAGCTCGGGCAGACGGCGTTGGGCGGCAACCGACTCAGCCGTGTACTGCGGATGTTCGTACACCATGCGTCCCAGCACCGATCGGTCGCAGACCCGATTGCCGGCGTTCAGCGACACGACGTAGTCGATCGGTTCATCCATCTGCTGCAGGCGGTTCATCCAGTAGCTCACCACCACGCGGTCGGAGCGCTGGTCGCAGGCGCTCATCAGATAGTTCCACGACGCCCTGGCGCCGGCGACGGTTGGGAGCACCGAGGCGTCGGTGTGCAGCAGCGTCTCGTTGCGTGTGTACTGGAAGGCGCCGAGCACCTGGCGCTCGTCGGCCGTGGGCTCGGCGATCAGGCGGAGCGCCTGGTCTGGGTGGGTGGCTACGACAGCGGCGTCCACATGGTGCACGACGTCCGCGGCGTCGCGGATCTCGATGCCCTCACCATTCCGGCGCAGCGACGTCACCGGCGCCAGCGTCTCGACTGCCGTGAGCGACTTGACGGCCCGGTCCACGTAGCTCCGAGAGCCACCGACCACCGTGCGCCACGCCGGGGACCCCTTCACCGACAGCATCCCGTGATTGTCGAGGAACTGGAACAGGTAGCTGGCCGGGTAGCGCATCGTCACGTCGGTACCCGCCGACCACACGCACGACACCACGGGCACCATGAAGTGGCGCACGAAGTACGACGAGTAGTGGCCGTCGGCGAGGAAGGTGCCGAGGTTGACGGCCGACGTCGCCTCGGGATCCTGCGCCAGTAGCGCCCTCGCCCGCCGGTGGAACCGCTTCACGTCCACGAGCAGCCTCACGTACCTGGCGTCGGCGAGCCGTCGGCGCTGAGCGAACACGCCGGCCAGTCCCCTGCCACCGGCGTACTCCAGCCCGCACCCGTCGCAGCGGATCGACATGCTCATCTCGGTGGGTTGCGTGGCAACGCCCAGCTCGCCGAACAGCTTCAAGAGGTACGGGTAGGTGCGCTCGTTGTGCACGATGAAACCGCTGTCGATGGGCAGCAGCCGTCCGTCGGGCGTGGGCACGTCGTGGGTGTGGGCATGACCGCCCAAGCGGTCGTCGGCCTCGAAGATCGTCACGTCATAGCGGCGCTGCAGCAGGTAGGCGGCGGTCAACCCGGCGACGCCGCTGCCGATGACGCCGGCTCGAGGACGCGCCGTGCCTGGCGTCGATGGCTTGCCGGTGCTGACCATGTCTCCAGTAGTTCGGCGCCCGGGATCATCGGGATTGCAGCGCCATGACACCGGCCACGCTGCGCAGAGTACGGCGTGACGGGCGAGCGGCGGTGCACGGTGAACCCTGTTCGGCAACGCACGGCGCACGGTGTGCGGCGACGCAACGTGCACGGTGTGTGGCGACCACGAGCGCAGAAGCGTTCTGTACCCGCCGACACCCCGCGCTCCGATTTCAGGTCGTTCCGATTACATGCGTTCTCTGAGCGTCGTGTCGTCGGGCCCCGTCGCCGGCGGTGCTGCGAGTCGCCGAGTGCCGCGTGGTGTCGGGCACCGATGCTGGACCGCCGATCACCCGATCGTCGACCCGCAACCCCGATCCACCTCTCGGCCCGGTGCGCCATTCCGTGGTGCGCAGCGGCGGCGGTACGGGGTCAGGTCGGTCGCGTCGTCAGGGTTGCTCGGGGCGTCTACAGGGCCGTGCCGGCGGCGTTCAGCGCGTCGACGATGTGGCGGTGCCGGACATGGCGGCCGCCACTCACGTAGCGCCGGCACGTACCACCAGGTCCGCCCACAGTGCGTCCACCTGTGCCTGCAGCTCGGACAGGTCCCCGGAGTTGTCGATGATGTGGGTGGCGATCTGGCGTCGCTGCGCCCGTGTGGCCTGGTTGCCGAGGCGGGCCCGAGCGTCGGCCTCATCCATCCCTCGCGAGCTGACGAGCCGCTCGATGGCGAGCTGTTCGTCCAGGTCGACGACGATCGTGGCGTCGAGGTCGGAGCGTGGCCGCTCGGCCAACAATGGGAAGTCGAGCACGACGACGCGGTCGGTGTGGCGAGCGGCTTCGATGAGACGCAGCACCTCCTCGCCGAGCGACGGGTGGACGATGCGATTGAGGTCGGTGAGCGCCTCGGCGTCGTTGAACACGATGGTGGCCAGTGCCTGGCGATCGAGTTGGTCGCCATCGAGCACACCGTCGCCGAACCGTTCGACGATGGCGGCCAGTACCGGGCTCCCCGGTTGCTGCAGCTCACGCACGATGGCATCTCCATCGATGATCTCGGCGCCGCGCCCGGCGAGCATCGCCGACACCGTGGACTTTCCCGATCCGATGCCCCCGGTGAGCCCGACGAGCAACATCGGGTGCGATGGCGTCAGGACGTCGGTTCGGCGTCTGCGGGTTTGTCGTCGGTGTCTGCTGGTTTGTCGTCGGTATCCGCTGCTTCGTCATCGGCGGCGACGGTGGCGTCACCGGCCGACTCTGCGAGGACCCCTGCGTCGTCGGTCGGCGTCGTGGCGTCGGGCGCAGCGGACTCACCAGGTTCTCCGGGCTCGGTCACCGCCTCGGCAGCGTTCCCAGCACTCGGCGGGGCGGTGGCCGGGACGTCGGCAGCGGGTGTCGAGGGCTCGGCGCCATCGGGAGCACCGTCGGCTCCTGGCTCGTTGTACTCGGCCCACGCTGCTTCCAGCTCGGCATCGGTGTCGCCGTGCATCCAGTTGCCGTGCTCGTCCACCTCGAAGTGCTTGCGGTACTCCTCGGCCAGCTCGCCACCTTCCGCGGCCTGCTTGATCGACAGGCTGATGCGGCGCCGCTGGAGATCGAGGTCGATGATCTTGACCCACAGCTCCTCGCCAGGCGTGACGACCTGCTCCGGTGACTCGACGTGGTGTGTGGACATCTCCGAGATGTGCACCAGCCCCTCGATGCCGTCACCGACCTGAACGAAGGCGCCGAACTGTACGAGCTTGGTGACCCTGCCGTACACGAGCTGGCCGACCTCGTGCGACCCGGCGAACTCTTGCCACGGGTCCTGCTGGGTGGCCTTCAACGACAGGCTGATGCGCTCGCGGGAGAAGTCGACGTCGAGCACCTGCACCTCGACCTCGTCACCGACGGTCACGACCGAGCTGGGGTGGTCGACATGCTTCCACGACAGCTCGCTGACGTGGATCAGCCCGTCCATGCCGCCAAGGTCGACGAAGGCGCCGAAGCTGACGACCGACGACACGGTGCCCTTGCGTACCTCGCCCACCTTCAGGTTCGTCAGGAAGTGGTCGCGGGATTCCTTCTGCGCCTCTTCCAGATGGGCCCGGCGGCTCAGCACGACGTTGTTGCGGTTCTTGTCGAGCTCGATGATCTTGGCCTGGATCGTCTGGCCGATGTACGGGTTCAGGTCGCGGACCCGGCGCAGCTCCACCAGCGATGCCGGCAGGAAACCACGCAGCCCGATGTCGACGATGACGCCGCCCTTGACGACCTCGATCACCGGACCCTCGACGATCCCGTCCTCTTCCTTGATCTGCTCGATGCGACCCCACGCCCGCTCGTACTGAGCCCGTTTCTTCGACAGGACGAGGCGGCCTTCCTTGTCCTCCTTCTGGAGCACGAGGGCCTCGACCTCCTCGCCGAGCGACACGACCTCCTTGGGATCGATGTCATTGCGGATGCTGAGCTCGCGTGACGGGATCACGCCCTCGCTCTTGTAGCCGATGTCGAGCAGCACCTCGTCCTTGTCGATTTTGACGACCGTGCCATTGACGAGCTGACCGTCTTGGACATCGACCATGGTGCCGTCGATGGCATCGGCAAAGGACATGCCGAGATCGTCGGCAACGACCTCGCGGGGCGTGTAATTGCCCTCCTCGTCGAACGTGCCCATCTCGGGCGAGGACGGGGAGGTGAGAGCGGTATCGGACAAAGGGACAACTACTTTCGGGAACTGAATGAGGTTGGATGGGACGGCGAGCGCACAGGCGTGCCACGCAGGCGGCAAACGCTACCAGTCAACACTGCGCCCTCCGACCGACGACGAGGAACTCCGGCGACTCCGCCGACGGCGGATCAGCGCCGAACGAACCGGGTTCGACACTGGCCATCGAGACCACATCGACGCCGTGCCGAGCGAGCAGCGATCGCAGCTCACGAGGCGTGTAGCACCCGGTCCACAGATCGACCTCGAGCGATCGACCTTGCGGGTCGTGCACTTCGGTGCGCTCGCGCGTCAGGCCCCGCGCAACGTCGAACGTGGCCTCGGTGTGATAGCGCACGGCGTAATAGGCGTTGAAGGCACTGAGCGCCAACATGCCATGCGGTCGTAAAGCACCGGCCATTCCGGCCACGACGGCGTCGTCGTCCTCGTCGGACAGCATCATCCCGAACGCCCCCTGGCACAGGGCGATCACAGCGTCGTACGCCCCAGCCGCCACTCCTGGTACGGCCAAGCGGCGGGCGTCGAGCCGTTCGAACGTGGCGCCGTGCGGAGCGTCTCGTTCAGCGAGATCGATGAACGTGGCGCTGATGTCGACGCCGTGGGCGATCATGCCGCGGCGGGCGAGCTCGTGCACGTGACGACCGGGGCCGCATCCCACATCGAGCAACCGGTCGCCGGGCCGCAGACCGAGCGCCACGATCAGCCAATCGACCTCCTGCACCGTGCCTTTGGTGTGCGCGTACCTCAGGTACGCCGAACCCATGTGGTCGGCGATCGGCTCGAACCAATGCCGCTCTGACTCGCTCGCTGCGCTCACTCGGCTCATGACTTGGCGTCGGCCCAGGTGTCACCCCAGGCCACGTTCACCTCGAGCGGCACGTCGAGCTGTGCGGCGCCACGCATCAGGTCGACCACCAGCTGCCCGACGTGATCACGTTCGGCGTCGGGCACCTCGACGAGCACCTCGTCGTGCACCTGCAGGGTGAGCCGGCTACCCAGGCGCTCGGACTCGAGCGCCTGGTCGATGCGCACCAACGCCACCTTGAAGATGTCGGCGGCCAGGCCCTGGATGCCGGCGTTCATCGCTTGGCGCTCGCCGGCCTGGCGGATGCGTGGGTTGGAGTTCATCAGTTCGGGGATCGGGCGACGGCGGCCGAACAAGGTCTCCGTGTAACCGCACTTGCGGGCCTCGACCACCGTCGCCTCCATGTACGCCCGAACGTTGGGAAACGCCTCGAAGTAGGCAGCGAGGATCAGTGCCGCGTCTTCGGTGCGGATGTTGAGCCGCTGGCCGAGACCGTAGGCCTCCATGCCGTACGCCAGGCCGTACGACACCATCTTCGCCTTCGAACGCTGGTCGAGCGTGACGTCCAGTGGCTCCACGCTGAACACCCTCGCCGCCGTAGCAGTGTGGATGTCCTCGCCCCCTGTGAAGGCGGCGATCAAACCGGGGTCGGCGGCCAGGTGAGCGATGCAGCGCAGCTCGATCTGGTTGTAGTCGGCCACGAGCAACCGGTACCCGCCGCCAGGGATGAAAGCCTTACGGAACTGGCGGCCCTCGTCGCGGCGCACGGGGATGTTGTGCAGGTTCGGCTTGTCCGAGCTCAGCCGTCCGGTGCGCGCAACGGTCTGGTTGAACGTGGCATGTATGCGCCCGTCATCGCTCACCTCTGCCAGCAGGCCCTCGCCGTACGTGCCGCGCAGCTTCTCCAGCTCGCGGTGCGCCAGCAACGGCTCGATGAACTCGGGCCATTGATCGCGCAGCTTCTCCAGCGTGGCGGCGTCGGTCGAGTACCCCGTCTTCGTCTTCTTGCCAGGGCTCAGTCCCCGCTCGTCGTAGAGCAGCTGGCGCAGCTGAGTGGGCGAGTTGAGGTTCAGGTCGTCGCGCCCGGCGAGCGCCCGCAGCTCACCGCCCAGACGTCTCACCTCGTTGCCGAGCCGCTCGTACAGGGCGCGCAGCTCGACGACGTCGACGGCGACACCCACGTGTTCCATCCGCGCCAGCACCCGTACCAGCGGGTTCTCGATGCCGTCATACAGCTCTGCCATGCCCTGGGCGGAGACGCTGTCGTTGAGCGCTCCGGCCAGGTGGTGCACGGCGAGCGCATCGCGAGCGGCCCGGGTGCGGTCCTCGACGGCCGAGCCGTTGAGGTCGAGCTGGCCCGTTGTCGTCGGGTCGTCCTGCGGCATGCAATACGCCGTGAATCGCTCGACCAGCTCTGGAAGGTTGTACCGGGCCTCAGCCGGATCGACGAGGTAGGCGGCGATTGCTGTGTCGAGCCGCAGCCCCGTCAGGTCGATGCCTTGCGCCAGCAGCGCACGCATCAGCGCCTTGACGTTGTGGCCCCGGATACCCGACGTCGTCAGTCCTTTGGCAACTGCCGCGTCGTCGAGGTGGTCGACCGGGATCCACGTCACACCCGCCGAAGACCCGTCGGTCACGACGGCGATGCCGGTGAGCGGGCTGCGGCCGGGTTCTGTGCCACCCCAGCCGGGCGCCATGTCGAGCTCTGCGCGCCCGACCAGCAGCTCTGCCGACGCCGAAGGTGACTCGCTGTCGGTGATCTCAGGCTCCAACACCTCGCGGTCGGAGGTGGCGATGATGTCGGCCGTGCCCTCCAGCGCCTCGGCCAGTCGGTCCGACAGCGTGCGGAACTCCAAGAAATCGAACAGCCGCTTGACCTCGCTTGGTTCCGGCCGGATGGCCAGCTCGTCGAGGTCGACCTCGATCGGAGCGTCGCGACGCAGCACCATCACGCCGCGATTCCGCCGAACCCGCTCCTCGTGCTCTGACAGCGACGCTCGGAGCTTTGGAGTCTGCTCGTCGAGGTGTTCGAAGATCCCGTCGAGCCCTCCATACGTGTTGATCAACTTCGCCGCAGTCTTCTCGCCAACGCCCGGCACGCCCGGCAGGTTGTCGCTGGGATCACCACGGAGCGACGCGTACTCGGGATACTGGGCCGGCGTGACGCCCGTCTTCTCGGCGATGCCGGCCTCGTCGTACATGACGTAGTCGCTGACGCCCCTGCGGTTGTAGAGCACTCGAACGCCCGGGTCACGTACCAACTGATACGCATCGCGGTCCCCGGTGACGATGATCACCTGGTGCCCGGCCTCTACAGCCCGCTCTGCGACGGTGGCCAACAGGTCATCGGCCTCCCAACCGGCGAGATCGATCGACGCGACGCCGAGCGCTACCAGCAGTTCGCGCACCAGACCCATCTGCTGGCGCAGGATGTCGGGCGCAGCTTGGCGCTGCGCCTTGTACTCGGGGTCGGCGTCGTGGCGGAACGTGGGCTCTGGCCGGTCGAAGGCCACGAGGACTCCATCGGGCTGCTGTTCCTTGACCATGTTGATGAACATCGACGTGAACCCGAACACGGCGTTGGTGACCTGCCCGCTGGCCGTCGACATGTCGGTCGGCAGGGCGAAGAAGGCGCGGTACGTCAGCGAGTTGCCGTCGATCAGGACCAGTGTCGCCATCGCTACGCCTCCCCGGCGTCACACGTCGGGTTGGAGCGAGCCGTCGAGGACGTGGTCGGCGACATCCCGCATCTTGCGACGGTTCTTCATCGCCTCTCGCTGGATGTACGTGAACGCTTCCTGCTCGCTCATCTGGTGCTGGTCCATGAGCACACCCTTGGCTCGCTCGACGATCTTGCGATTCTCGAGCTGCTCGCCGAGGGCATCGATCTCCCCTGTCAGCGATCGCAGCTCGCCGAAACGGCCGATCGCCACCTCGATGGCCGGCACCAGGTCGCTCTTCTGGAACGGCTTGACGAGGTACGCCAACGCCCCGACGTCGCGGGCCTGCTCGATCACCTCGCGCTGGCTGAACGCCGTCAAGATCAGGATCCCGCAGATCTTCTCGCCGTTGATGATCCGAGCCGCTTCGATGCCGTCCATACCGGGCATCTTGATGTCGAGGATGACGAGGTCGGGACGCAGTGCACGCACCATCTCCACGGCCTCGTCGCCTCGCCCGGTCTCGCCGATGACGTCGTAACCCTCCTCCTCGAGGGTCTCGCGCAGATCCATCCTGATGATCGCCTCGTCCTCGGCGATCACGACGCGGATGGTCACCTGGCCATCCTCGCCGACAGCTTGTCGAGCAGCTGGTCCTGCAGCTGCTCGAGCTCGGTGATGCTGTCCGTCACGTGACGGCGATGCCGATCCATGGCGTCGGCGTGGCGGCGTGCATCGTTCGACTCGAACGACGCCGATGGCGTTTCCGACATGAGCGCCCGCAGCGCTAGGTCATCGGCCTCGTCGGCCAGCGACCGCAGCTGCTCGTCGACCATGGCCAGCTCGTCGCGCAGCGCCCGCAGACGCGTCGACGTCTGCGTCAACCGACGCTCCAGCAGCCAGGAACCCATAGGGGTCATCATCCTAGATGTTGATCTGAAACGCACGCAGGCCCTCCCGCCGGCCAGCTGATGCGTGACGAATGTCATGTTTCGATGTGGTGGTGCTAGGTGTAGTACTGGTAGTGCTTGCATTTGCTAGCACTCCCCCCATCTTTCAAGGAGAAGTCCCCGATGAATGCTCCCACCTCCGTCACCGACACCCTCGACCGCCTCGAGCGCGACCTTCCGGCGCTGCCCGCCACCTGGATCCGGGTCAATCGCGCCGTCGTAAATGCCGGTACCGCGCAGGCGACACGTCTCACCAGCACCGTCAACACCAGCGTCGCCAACCTGCTCGCCGTCGGGCGCACCTCGAGCAAGACCGTCGTCGGCCAGGCGCGCGCTGCTGGCGACCAGGTCCTCAAGACCGCGTTCACCGGCACCCGCCAGGTGACCGGTCAGGCACGGGCGCAGGGCCGCCGTGTCGCCGACGTCGCCGGCACCGAGGCCGCGCAGGTCTCGTCGAAGGTGCGCCGCCAGGCCAATGACGTGGCCGTTGCCGTCGAGGACACCGCGAACGAGACGGTCAAGGCTGCGGAGCAGTCCACACGCCGGGCCGCCGCCGCTGCCGAGCGGAACGCCAACAACGCCTCGACGAAGGCCCCGAAGTCCTCGAAGATGTCGAGGTCCGCAGGGGCGGCCAGCACCTCGACCACATCCGGCTCCGGCCGCGGCTACGAGTCGTGGAGCAAGGGCGATCTGTACGCCAGGGCCCAGGAGCTCGACATCGAGGGTCGCACCTCGATGAGCAAGCGCCAGCTCGTCGCCGCCCTGCGCGACAACTGAACGCCTTTCCCCATGCGACGGGCCCGGCTGTGCCGGGCCCGTTGCGTGCGCCAGCGGTTTCAGACCACGCGTAGCGTGACATCGATGTTGCCGCGAGTGGCGTTGGAGTACGGGCACACCTCGTGGGCCGCCTCGGCCAGACGCTGAGCGGTTGCGTCGTCGACGTTCGGGATGTGTACGTCGAGCTCGACGGCCAATCCGAACCCACCGCCGTCGGTGGCTCCGATCCCGACCGTCGCCGACACCCCGGAATCGGAGACGTCGGCCTGCTCGCGCGCGCTCACCAACTTCAACGCCGAGTGAAAGCACGACGAGTACCCGGCTGCGAACAACAGCTCGGGGTTGGCGAACGACCCGCCCGGCCCACCGAGCTCCTTCGGCACCCGCAGATCGAGGTCGAGCGCCTCACCGTCGGAGTGAACACGACCGTTTCGACCGTCGCCGGTGGCGTGCGCCACGGCGGTGTACATGATGTTCATCGAGGCACTCTACGCCTGTCGGCACAACGGCCGACGTGGTGCCCCGGGTGGGACTCGAACCCACACCGTACGGATTTTGAGGCCGTTGCCTCTGCCAATTGGGCTACCGGGGCGCAGCGTTCCATCGTAGCGTCCGGCTACCAATGGGTAACGGAAGGACCCGTGCGACCAGGGTCTACGCTCGATCGCGATGCTCGCCTTCACCTTTCCGGGCCAAGGCTCGCAACGTCACGGCATGGGACGGCTGTGGCGGGATCACGAGAGTTGGGAGCTCGTCGAGGAGGCCAGTGACGTCGCCGGGCGCGACATCGGCGAACTGCTCTGTGACGCCGATGCCGAGGAGCTGCGCGACACCCGCAACGCGCAGCTCACGACGTTCGTCACCAGCCTGATGGTGCTCGACGCCGTGGAGCGGCTCGGCATCGAGCCCAGCTTCTGCGCAGGGCACAGTCTCGGCGAGTACACGGCGCTCACGGCGTCGGGGGCGTTGGCGTTCGACGACGGGGTGCGGTTGGTGACCGAGCGGGCACTCGCCATGCACGACGCCGGCACTGCCAACCCTGGCACGATGGCCGCCGTTCTCGGGCTCGACGACGACCAGGTCGACGTGGCCTGCCGGCGGGCCGACGAGGACGTGTGGGTCGCCAACTACAACGCTCCTGGCCAGGTCGTGATCGCCGGCTCGCAGCCTGGCGTCGCCGCCGCCTCCGAGTACGCGAAGGAGCTCGGCGCCAGGCGGGTCATGTCGCTCCCGGTGTCGGGCGCCTTCCACACCCCGTACATGACTCCGGCGAGGGACCGGCTGCGCTCTGCCATCCGCGAGGCCTCGCCCCGCGACACCGAGGTGCCGATCGTGTCCAACGTGGACGCCCTCGCCCACAGCAACGGCAGCGAGTGGTCGAGCCTGTTGTCGGCCCAGCTCTCCAACCCCGTGCGCTGGAAGCACTGCTTGCTGACGTTGGCCGAGATGGGTGTCACCCGATTCGTGGAGCTCGGTCCTGGCCAGTTGCTCACGGGCATGACCAAGCGCACACTGAGCGATCCCCGCACCATCTCCGTGCAGAACCCCGACGACCTCGACAAGCTGATCGACTGGCTCAAACCCGCATCGGTCGACCCCGGCACGCTGAAGGTCGAAGGCGAGCACCTCTTTGCCGTCGAGCGGATGATCGTGAGCCCGGCAGCTGGCGTCTTCAGCCGCGCAGAAGAGATCGCCGACAACGCCCACATCGAGATCGGTGCCGTGCTCGGTCACGTGGGTGGCGAAGAGGTCCGATCGCCGTTCGCCGGCATGCTGCAGAACTACATCGCCGTCCAGGGGGAGCGCCTGGCACCTCGCCAGCCGGTCGCCTGGCTGCGGATCGAAGGGGAGGTTTGATGCCACGCACGCGAGATGGGGTCAGAGGCGCGGTCATCACCGGATGGGGCTGTGCCGTCGGCAACCGAAGGGTCACGAACCACGACCTAGAGCAGACGCTCGACACCAGCGACACCTGGATCGTCGAGCGCACGGGCATCAGCGAACGACAGGTCGGAGGGTCCACAGCCGAGCTGTCGATACGGTCGGGACAGGCGGCACTCGAGATGTCCGGCCTCGACCCGGCCAGCATCGATGCGCTCGTGCTGTCAACCACCACACCGGACCGTGTGGTGCCGGCCACATCGGCCACGGTGCAGGCAGGGCTCGGCCTCCAGTGTGGCGCCTTCGACGTCAATGCGGCCTGCTCGGGATGGGTGTACGGCCTCGTGAACGCGCACGGCCTCGTGGCGATGGGCGCCGAGCGGATCCTGCTGATCGGCACGGACACGCTGACGCGCATCACCGACTGGAGCGATCGCAACACGGCCGTGCTGTTCGGCGACGGCTCTGGCGCCGTCGTGCTCGAGGCCGTCGACGGGGCGGGGCAGATGCTCGCCTGGGACCTCGACGCCGACGGCACCGCTGAGGAGCTGCTGTTCGCCGACATTGGTGGGTTCGTGCAGATGAGCGGCAAGGAGGTGTTCCGCCGGGCCGTGCGGATCATGGTCGACTCGGCCCGCAAGTCGATCGCCCATGCCGGCATCGACATCGAAGAGGTGGCGCTGGTCGTGCCCCACCAGGCCAACAAGCGCATCATCGAAGCAGCCACGAAGCAGCTCGGCATCCCGCTCGACAAGTCGTCGGTGGTGCTGCAGCGCACGGGCAACACGTCATCCGCGTCGATCCCACTGGCGCTCGTCGATGCGCTCGACAACGGACGCGTGAAGATGGGCGACCTCGTGCTCTTCGTCGGCTTCGGAGCCGGCATGACGGCGGCCAGCGCCGTGATCCGCTGGGGTGCGACTTCTTGAGCCGGGTGCTCGTCACCGGTGGCGCCAGGGGGATCGGACTTGCCTGCGCCCGGCGCTTCGCCGCCGACGGCCACGACGTTGCCGTCACATACCATTCGAGCGCCCCACCCGACGATCTGTTCGGCGTCAAGTGCGACATCACGTCAGCCGACGACGTCGAGGCCGCCTTCTCCCAGGTGGAGGAGCACCTCGGGGGGCCCGTCGAGGTGCTCGTGGCGAACGCCGGCATTGCGCGTGACACCCTGCTGCTGCGCATGTCCGACGACGACTTCGAGACGGTGGTCGATACGAACCTGGTCGGCACGTTTCGCGTCGTCAAGCGGGCGACAAGGGGGATGATCCGCGCCAGGAGTGGGCGCTTGATCCTCATCTCGTCGGTCGTCGGGCTGCTCGGCTCGGCGGGTCAGGCGAACTACGCGGCGTCCAAGGCAGGGCTCGTGGGCTTCGCCAGGTCGCTGGCGCGCGAGCTCGGCTCTCGAGCCATCACTGTCAACGTCATCGCCCCTGGACCTGTCGAGACCGACATGATCGCCGCCCTCACCGACGAGCGCCGCGCTGAACTGACGGCCGCCGTGCCGCTCGCTCGGGCTGCCTCCCCCGACGAGATCGCCGGCGTCGTCGCCTTCGTCGCCTCCGACGACGCTGCCTACATCACGGGCGCTGTGATCCCCGTCGACGGTGGTCTCGGAATGGGGCACTGATCGTCGCTGGTATGAAACACTGCTGACCAACAAGTACCAGGAGGAACCGTGGACAAAGAACTGTTCGCCCGCTTCAAGCGCTGCGCCGTCGAAGTTCTGTCGGTCTCGGAGGACCAGGTGGTCCCCGACGCCAAGTTCGGCGACGATCTCGACGCCGACAGCCTCGACCTGGTCGAGCTCGTGATGGCGCTCGAGGAAGAGTTCGACATCTCTGTACCCGAAGAGGATCTCGAAGGAATCGAGACCGTTGGCCAGGCGTACGAGCTGGTCACATCGAAGCTGGGATGAAGCCCAACCGGGTCGTCGTCACGGGGTTCGGTGTCGTTGCCCCCTGCGGCATCGGTGCCGACGCCTATTGGGACGGGCTGCTCGGCCCTGGGTTCACCGACGGACAGACGAGTGAGTTCCCCGAGTGGGACCCGACACCGTGGTTCGAATCGCCCAAGCACGCCCGCCGGGCCGACAAGGTGGAGCAGTTCGCGCTGGCCGCGACGGCCGAGGCGTTCGAGACCGGTGGACGACCCGACGTCGACGACGAGCGCATCGCCACGATCTTCGGGACCGGTGTCGGCGGTATCCGCACGCTCGAGGCGCAGATCGAGATTCGCCAGAACAAGGGCGAGCGGCGGGTGTCGCCGTTCTTGGTGCCGATGATGATGCCCAACGCCGCCGGTGCCGCTATCTCCATGCGCTACGGACTGCGTGGCCCGAACGAGACCATCTGCACAGCATGCGCCGCCGGCACGCAGGCCATCGGATATGCCGCCAGGCTCATCGCCTTCGGGCTGGCCGACGCTGCCGTCGCCGGCGGCAGCGAGTCGGCGGGGACGCCGACGTCGCTCGCCGGGTTCGGCAACATGACGGCGCTCTCCACCAGCGGCGTCAGCCGCCCTTTCGACGCCGAGCGTGACGGTTTCGTCATGGGCGAGGGTGCAGCGGTGCTGATCCTCGAATCGCTCGAGGCGGCGGAGGCCCGGGGCGCCGACGTGGTGGCCGAGGTGCTCGGCGCCGCCAGCAACGCCGACGCCCACCACATCACAGCCCCGTCGCCAGGTGGCACCGGGGCGATCGCTTGCATGCGACTCGCGCTCGCCGACGCCGGGCTCGAGCCCGGCGAGATCGGCCACATCAACGCCCACGGCACGTCGACGCCGCTCAACGATGCCGCTGAGGCGACCGCCGTCGCCGAGGTGTTCGGGCACCACGGGCCGCCCGTCACGTCGACAAAGGGTGTGACCGGCCATGCGCTCGGCGCCGCAGGAGCACTCGAGGCTGTAGCAGTGCTGCTGGCGATGCGCCACCGGCTGATCCCCCCAACGGCCAATACGAAGGTCGTCGACGACGAGATGAGCATCGACGTCGTCATCGGTGAGCCCCGTCCGTGGACGGTGTCGCCTGCCATCTCCAACAGCTTCGGCTTCGGCGGACACAACGGCTCGTTGGTGCTCGGGCCCTTCAAGTAGCGGCGCCTGCGGCGCCGCGTGCGCCTCGTCGCTGGCGCTTCCCTCGGCGCCTGACAGCACGCGTCGCACATCCCGGGGGCCAAAGCGGTACGCCGTGCGCCTCGCTAGGCGTCGACGACGACGAAGAGCAGGTCGCATTCGCATGCCGGCTGGCCGTCCACGAGCGCCCGTCCCGTGCCACGACCGGCACGGGTGGACATGCGTCCCAGCTCCACCTCCAACGTGAGCTCGTCATCGGGCACGACCTGGCGACGGAAACGGGCCTTGTCGAGGCCGCCGAACAGCGGCAGCTTGCCGGAGAAGCGTTCGTCGGTGAGCACGGCGATCGCACCCACCTGGGCGACGGCCTCGCACATCAACACCCCCGGCAGCGTCGGCCGACCCGGGAAGTGTCCTGCGAAGAACCATTCCTCTCCCGTCAGCCGCCACACGCCGATCGCCGACCGGCCGGGCGTCAGCGACGACAGCTCATCGACGAACAGGAACGGTGGACGGTGAGGCAGGACGTCGATCGGCCGTGGTAGTTCGGGCATCACGCCGACCGTACCCGGGGAGCGGATCCCCGCCGCCCGCCTCGGAGCCCGCCGACCGTGCCAACCGTCAACACTCCTTCTCTGCCTCCCATGCCTCCGCCTCTTCCTTTCATGCCTCCGCGTTTCTCAGCTCTCTACGGCGCGGACGGCGTCGATGGCAGCTCGGACCTCGGCCACGTAGTCCCCAACGGCCTCGGGACCGGACTCCATCAGCCTCCGCATCACCGATGCTCCCTGCACGACGCCGTCGGCCACCGTCACGGCTTCGGCCGCCTGGGCGGCGTCGGAGACCCCGACGCCGACGATGACCGGAACGTCGGTGATCCGCTTCAGCCGCCCTGCCAGTTCCCGCGCCGTGGCGGCGAGCGTGGCCCGCTCCCCTGTCACGCCGAGCAGGCCGACGGAGTACACGAACCCCCTTGCCCTCGCAACGATCCGCTCCAGGCGTTCGTCCGACGCCGTCGGAGCGGCCAGCATGATGGTCTCGACGCCGGCCTCATCGGCGGCGAGACACCAGTCAACGCTCTCCTCCAGGGGCAGATCTGGCACGATGCAACCGGCAACTCCGGTCTCGGCCAACCGTGCGGCGAAGCGCTCGTGGCCCTCGTGGTGGATGACGTTGTAGTACGTCATCACGGCCAACGGGCGATCTACATCGAGGCCGGCGACCGCCGTGAGGATCGATGGCGGCGTGGCGCCGTGGTCGATCGCCAACTGCGACGCCTGCTGGATCACGGGGCCGTCCATGACGGGATCGGAGAACGGGATGCCGATCTCGATGCCATCGGCCCCGCAGGCGACCGCCGCCTCAACGGCTTGCGCCCAACCGGGGTAACCGCCGGTGATGTACGGCACGAGCAGCTTGGCGCCGGCATCGCGGCGTTCGCGAAATCGCGTCTCCATCTGACCTGTCGACGCCACGCTCGCCGTCACACCGTCACGCCGTACCCTCGCGCAGGCGCATCACCTCGGCTACGTCCTTGTCGCCACGACCGGACAGGTTCACGAGCACCGTCTGGCCCTGCAGCGTCGGGGCAACGTCGATCACCCACGCCAGGGCGTGAGCCGATTCGAGCGCCGGGATGATCCCCTCGGAGCGGGCGAGCAGCTCGAAGGCGTCGAGCACCTGGCCATCGTGCACAGCTGGGTACTCGGCTCGGCCGAGCGCCTGCAGGTGCGAGTGCTCCGGCCCCACGCCGGGGTAGTCCAGCCCGGCAGAGACCGACTCCGCCTCCAGCACCTGGCCGAACTCGTCCTGCATCAGGTAGCTGCGCATGCCGTGCACCACGCCAGGGACGCCGTGACCCATGGCAGCGCCCCCTGCCGGTTCGACACCGACGAGCCGGGTGCCGGTGTCGACGAAGGCTGAGAAGATGCCGATGGCGTTGGAACCGCCGCCAACGCACGCCACGACGACATCGGGGTCCGCGCCTGTGAGGTCCCGGCATTGCTGGCGCGCCTCGTCACCGATCACACGGTGGAACTCGCGCACCATCCACGGGTACGGGTGCGGACCCATGACCGAGCCGAGGCAGTAGTGGGTGTCGCCGAGCGTGGCCGCCCAGTCGCGCAGGGCATCGTTGACGGCGTCCTTGAGCGTTCGCGATCCGCTGTCGACCGGGATCACCTCGGCGCCAAGCAGCCGCATGCGGAACACGTTCAACGCCTGGCGCTCCACGTCGACGGCACCCATGTACACCTTGCAGTCGAGCCCCATGAGCGCAGCGGCCGTGGCCGTGGCCACGCCGTGCTGGCCGGCACCTGTCTCGGCCAACAGCTTCTTCTTGCCCATGCGCACTGCGAGCAGGGCCTGGCCGAGCACGTTGTTGATCTTGTGCGATCCGGTGTGGTTCAGGTCCTCACGCTTGAGCAGCAGCCGTACGCCGAGTCGCTCAGACAGGTTGGTGCAGTCGGTCAGCAGCGACGGTCGTCCTGCGTAGTCGCGACAGATGGCCTCGAACTGCCGGCGGAACCCGTCATCGGCCCATGCATCTCGGAACGCCGCCTCCAGCTCCTCGCATGCCGGCACCAGCGTCTCGGGAACGTAGCGGCCGCCGAACTCGCCGAAGCGGCCGCCGGCCCCGGGATCGGCCATCGCCGACGCCGTGTCGCTCGACGTCATCGCCCCGGCCAGTCCTCGTCGGACCAATCGTACGGCAACTCGTCGGGACCGAGATACGGCTGGGGTGCGGCCGCCCGAGCTCGCTCGATGAAGTGCTTGACGGCCATCGCCTCCTTGCGCCCTGGCGAGCTCTCGACGCCCGTAGCCACGTCGACCCCCCATGGCCGCACGGTGTGGACGGCGTCGGCCACGTTGTCGGGCGTCAGGCCCCCGGCCAGGATCAACCGTGCGCTTGCCGGCACATCGACGGCCAAGCTCCAATCGAACACCTGGCCAGAACCGGGTCCTTGCGCGTCGAGTAGCACGAGGTCTGTTGCCAATCGGTCAGCTTGGGCCAGCCGCGGTGAGCCGGCAGCGTAAGCCTTGATCACCCAACGCACCTCCTTGGCCACCTCCGCCACGGCGGCAATGCTCTCGTTGCCGTGGAGCTGGGCGCCCTTCACGCCAGAAGCGTTCACGAGATCGATGACGCGAGAGGGGTGCTCATCACGGAACACGCCGACGGTGAGGATCTCCGGTGGCAGACGCCGAGTGATGTCATAGACCCGCTTGGCGGCGATCTGCCGAGATGAAGGGGCGAACACGAACCCGACGGCGTCGGCCCCCATGGCCACGGCCAGCAGGGCATCGTCCTCGTTGGTGATCCCGCAGATCTTCACGAACATGCGGTGCCAAACGTACCGTCAGCAGCGTCGCAGAGCAGCGATCTTTCAGCGGGGCCGGAGGGCAGCGACCGCCAAGAGCGGGTCCTCCGCGGTCACGAGCGCCTCGCCGACGAGCACAGCGTCGAAGCCGGCGTCACGAAGGCGGCGCGTGTCATCCACGTCGCGGATCCCGGACTCGGCGACGGTGATGACGCCGTCGGGTATCGCCGAGCAGACACGCTGCGCACGTTCTGTGTCGACCTCGAACGTCGTCAGGTCCCGCTGGTTGACGCCGATAAGAGTGGCGCCCACGTCGAGGGCGATCTGGAGCTCGTCCTCGTCGTGCACCTCGACGAGCGCGTCCATGCCCAGCTCGATGGTCAGCTCGTGGAACTCACGCAGCTGACCCACGTCGAGTGCGGCGACGATCAGGAGTACGGCGTCGCCGTCCATGATGCGGGTGTCGCACACGTCGCGGGCGTCGACAGTGAAGTCCTTGCGCAGGCCGGGCAGGGCCACGGCGTTGCGAGCGAGATCGAAGTCCTCCACCGAGCCGGCGAAGAACTTCGCATCCGTCAGCACCGATATGCACGTCGCTCCGCCGGCCTCGTATGCCTGGGCAAGGCTCGGCGCGATCAAGTCGGCGTCGAGGGGTCCTTTCGACGGCGACCGCCGCTTGATCTCTGCGACGATCGACAGCCCTTGCGCGCGTTCGATCGCCGCCCGGAACCCGCGCGGCGGTGGCACCTCCGCCCTGGCAAGCTCCATGAGCGCGTCGAGCGAGCGGGTGTCGGCCTGAGCCCGTTGCCGGTGGTGGGCCAGGATCTCATCCAGGTACGAGGCCACGTCAGAAGCCCAACTTGTCGTTGATGGCTGCGAGCAGGTCGTCGACCGGGACGCGCTGCTGCTCGGTCGTGTCACGATCCCGGATCGTCACCGCCTTGTCGTCGAGCGAGTCGAAGTCGACCGTGACGCACAGTGGCGTGCCGACCTCGTCCTGGCGCCTGTAGCGGCGCCCGATGGCCTGGGTTTCGTCGTAGTCCACCAGGTAGCGCTCGCTGAGCATCGTGCGGATCTCATGGGCGAGCGGGGTCAGCGTGTCCTTGCGCGACAGCGGCAGCACGGCGACAGGGTAGGGCGCCAGGCGAGGATGCAGTCGCAGCACGGTGCGGGCCTCCCCGTTGACCTCGTCCTCGTCGTACGCCGACAAGAGGAATGCCGCCATCGTGCGTGTGGCGCCGGCGGCCGGCTCGATCACATACGGCACGTACCGCTCGCCCGTCGTCTGATCGAAGTAGTCGAGGCGCTCACCCGAGTGCTCGGAGTGCGCCTTGAGATCGAAATCGGTTCGCTGGGCGATCCCCTCGAGCTCGTCGAAACCCCATGGGAACCGGAACTCGACGTCGGACGTGCCCGCCGAGTAGTGCGACAGCTCGCCGGGTCCGTGAGGCCTGAGCCGCAGCATCTCGGCCGGGATGCCGTGGCGCATGTACCAGTCGAGTCGTTCGTTGCACCAGTACTCGTACCACCGCCCGCTGTCGGCTGGCGGCACGAAGAACTGCAGCTCCATCTGCTCGAACTCGCGGGTGCGGAAGATCCAGTTCTGCGGTGTGATCTCGTTACGGAACGACTTGCCGACCTGGGCGATGCCGAAGGGTGGCTTCTTGCGCGTCGTCTGCAGCACGTTGGCGAAGTTGACGAACATGCCCTGGGCCGTCTCCGGGCGGAGGTAGGCCACCGCACCGGCGTCCTCCACGGGGCCGGCCTGGGTCTTGAACATCAAGTTGAACTGCCGAGCCTCGGTGAACGTGCCGTGCTTGCCGCAGCTCGGGCAGGTGTCGGCGTCGTCCAGCTTGTCGAGGCGAAAGCGGTTCTTGCAGTTCGTGCAGTCCACCAGCGGATCGGTGAAGTTGGCGAGGTGGCCGCTCGCTTCCCAGATCTGGGGCGGTCCGAGGATCGCGGCATCGATCAGCACGACGTCGTCGCGCGCTTGCACCATGGCCCGGATCCAGGCGTTCTTGACGTTGCGCAGCATCAGCGCGCCCAGCGGTCCGTAGTCGTAGGCGCTACGGAACCCGCCGTAGATCTCGGCCGACGGGTAGACGAACCCGCGGCGCTTGCACAGGTTGACGATCTGGTCGAGGTCCGTCGCCGGCATGAAGGCCCAGGCTATTGGCCGCCCAGACGGTGTGTGGGCTAGGCGCCTTCGAACATCGCAACGGCCCGCAGTCGGCGCTCCACGTGATGCTCGATGGCGTGCGTGGCCAACGACGCCACCTCGTGTGTCGCCGACGACTCGTCGGCGGCAAGTGCTTCGTTCAACCTTCCGCCGAGAATGTCGTTCAGCAGCGCCAGCGCCGGCGCCGAGATCGGAGTGCCCTGGCGACAGGCGCGGCACAGTGTCCCGCCCTCACCCACGTCGAACGCCACGAGCGGCCCGGCCTCGCCGCAGCGCACACAGCGATCCGTCACGGGGCGGAACCCCTCGGCGGCGAGCAGCTTCCAGAAGAACGCCGGCACCACCACCGGCGACGGATGTGCAGCGATCGTGCGCAGCGCCCCGACCAGCATCTCGTACAGCCGGCGGTTGGGCTGGCGCTCGATGGCGATCATGTCGACGGCCTCGAGCGTGGCGATGCCCCGCGAAGCCCGGTCGAGCGACGCCAGCATCGGCGCCAGCGACTCCACCGATTCGGCCTGGCTGACGATGTCGAGCTCGCGTCCTCGGTACAGCAGCACTTTTACGTGGCTCATCGGCTCCAGGCGGGCACCGAACTTGGAGTTCGTCTTGCGCACCCCTTTGGCGACGGCCCGCACCTTTCCGTTCTCGGCCGTGAGCAGCACCACGATGCGGTCGGCCTCACCGAGCTTGTAGGTGCGCAACACGACGCCGGTGTCGCGATACAGCCTGCTCACGGAAGCCGCATCTCCGTGGGGGCTGCGCCCCCACACCCCATCCCAGCCGCCTCGCTGGCGCTCGCACGTCCGGGTGCTGCTCGCTCGCTGCGCTCGCTCATGGCAGCCCTCCGAACCGGCGGCTGCGGTTCGTGTACTCGTCGATCGCCCCCGCAAGGTCGGCAGCGGTTAGCTCCTGCCATGGCGTGGCGACGAACACCAGCTCGGCATAGCCCAGCTCCCACACGAGCGATGCCGGCAGCCGGCTGTCGGGTCCGAGCACCAACACCAGATCGGGCTCGGCCTCGGCCGGGGCGTAAAGCGCCTGGGCCACGGTTGCCTCGTCGACCACGGCCGACGGGTCGAGCCGACGCATGGCGTCGGCGAAGCGATGGCGACCGTCGACCGTCGGATCGATGATGACCGTGCACGTCGGGCCGCGACCGATCGGCGCCTGGCGACGTGACATGTCGCCTGGACCGTCACCAGCCTCGTACGGGCGCAACGTCAGCCAGTGGGCGCCGGCGGCCCGAGCCGTCTCGCCGAGCGTGACGATCCGCTCGTCCCACATCCCATCTGGCTGGTCGGACCACTCGCTCAAGGTGCCCCCGACGATGAGTGCATGGCGCAAACCACTCGCCGTCGATCCCTCACCGGGGGGCGAAGCGGTCAAGTTGGACGGCGTGGGCACTGGCCCATTCTCCCATGTCCACCCTGGATACATTGGTCTTGCTGTGCCGCCGAACCAACACGCCCCGGGAGCCGGACACCAACTCCACGTGGCGTGCATCATGGACGGCAACGGACGCTGGGCGGCCGCACGTGGGCTGCCCCGCACGGCCGGTCACTCCGAGGGCGAGGAGAACATCGCCCGCCTCGTGCGGGTGGCGGTGCGCCGCGACATCGGATGGCTCACGCTGTTCGGCTTCTCCACCGAGAACTGGGTGCGACCCCGCGCCGAGGTGCGACACATCCTCGGACTGCACGAGAAGCTCTTCGGCCGTATCGCCGAGCTGAACGACCTGAACGTGCGGGTGCAGTGGATCGGCCGTCCGTTCGACGCCGCCGACGCCAGGACGCCACGCTACGTCCAGCGCGCCATCCGCAAGGCGATCGCCGACACGTCGGCCAACACCGGGATGGTGCTGACCATCGCCTTCGACTACGGCGGTCGCCGCGAGTTGTGCGACGCCGTAGAACGGGTGCGTCAGTGGCACCTCCCGATGACGCCGCAGTCCATCACCGACCATCTGTACCTCGCCGAGCTGCCGCCGGTGGACGTGATGGTGCGCACCAGCGGCGAGCGCCGGGTGTCGAACTTCTTGCTGTGGCAGTCGGCCGGCGCCGCAATGCGGTTCACGGAGAAAGCCTGGCCCGAGTTCGACGAGCACGAGTTGGAGCGGGCGCTGGCTCTCGTCACGTGAGGATGAGGGAGCCCCATCATGATGCGGCCGCCGTTGCGCCTGGAGGCGCCGGGGTGCCGAACTGGGCCTTCACCCCTGAACGACGCGACCCGGTAACTGACCACGTCGCCGGTGAGACGCTTGCTGTGCTCAAGCGGGCCACGGCAGCGCTCCCACGGGCAGAGGACCGTCCCGGCCAGCGGGAGATGG
>JACDHN010000195.1 GCA_013821025.1 Acidimicrobiia bacterium
GATCACGAGGGACGCCTCGGCGCCGGGACGGAACGGCAGGCACCCGATGGCCAGCGGTCCTACACCGGCGATGCCGGCTGGACCGTCGTGCTCGATCTTGGACAACCAGTCCGCCGCCTCGTCGATGTCGACTCGGGCCGCGACGCCCTGGCCGGCGGCACCGACACCGTCGCGCACGAACAGGAACCCGTCCGATCCGGCCACGTCGTTGAGGTCGACCGGTCCGTCGTTGACCTCTGACAACGGGCGCGTCACGGCGCGCATCAGGCCCTCGTCCCCACGAGCAGCTGCGTCAGCCCGCCCGACAGAAAGTGGTGCGAGACGTGGACGAAGCCGGCGTCGTTCAGCATCGCCAGCATGGCCGCCGGCGGCGGCAGGTACGACACGGACTTCGGGAGGTACCGGTACGCCGCGCCGTCGGACAGCAGCGCACCGATGCGGGGGACGACCTTGCCGAAGTAGATGCCGTTGCCCCAGCGGATCACGGGGTTCGACGGGATGCCGACATCGAGGAGGGCGATCCTCCCCCCTGGACGAACGACCCGCGCCAGCTCAGCGAAGAACGCTTCGAGCTCCACGAGGTTGCGCAGGGCGAAACCACATGTGACGCCATCGACCGCTGCGGGGCCGATCGGCAGGCGCAGGATGTCGGCCTGCACCCGTGGAGCCCCGCTGCGGTCCGCCTTCAGCATGCCGAGGCTGAGGTCGATAGAGATCGGTCGATATCCGGCGCGCATCAGGTTGACGCACAGGTCACCGGTGCCCGACGCCAGGTCGAGCACGACGCTCGCCGGTTCCAGATGCAACTCGGCGACGGTGTGACGACGCCAGCGGATGTCGAGCCCGAACGTCATGACGCGGTTCACGAGGTCGTAACGCCCGGCAATGGCGTCGAACATCTGTTGCACGACCTGGCGCTTCTCATCGCCACGGGGCAGTGTTTCGCGGTCCCAAGACCGGCGGACGTGGTCCGTCACGGCAGCGGTGGGATCTCGGGCGGCGGGATCCGATGATTCGCCGGGCAAGTACGGATCCGTCACCGGGGCGACGGTATCGGCCGGCCTCACGCGTAGTAGCGGAAGATGACCTGGGCCACGCACGACGGCTTGGAGGCGCCGTCCACCTCGAACACGAACTCCATCGTGATCTGGGCGCCTTCGGCGACGTCGGTGACGTCGAGCAGGGTTGCGCCGAGACGCAGCTTGGACCCCACTGGCACCGGTGACGGGAAGCGCACCTTCTGCGTGCCGTAGTTGACGCCCATCGAGATGCCCTCGACCTGGTAGATCTGCGGCCCGAGCTGGGGACCGAGCGACAGCGTCAGGTAGCCGTGGGCGATGGGTCCGCCGAACGGCCCTGCGTTGGCCCGTTCCACATCGACATGGATCCATTGGTGATCACCTGTGGCCTCGGCGAACAGGTTCACCTGAGCCTGCGTGATCTCGACGTAGTCGCTGTATCCGAGATGTTCGCCGACCAGCTCCTTCAGTCCCGCGATGCCGTTGATCGTGCGTGCAGCCATCCGCCGAGCATGGCAGGTCGGCAACTGCTCGGTCGTAGCCTGCCGCCGGCCGCATGCTACGAACGCCACCTATGGCCGACCTGCTCACGAGCTATGCCGCCCTGCAGCCCGACAAGGTCGCCGTCATCGATGACCGCCCCGGCATGCCCATCCAGACGCTGACGTACGCCGAGCTCGAGGCGCGAGCGAACCGACTGGCCAACGTGCTGTTGGAGCAGGGGGTCGGGCCGGGCACCACGTGTGTCTGGTGCGGTCAGAACTCGCTCGGCGTGGTGGTGTTCGTGAACGCCGCCCGCAAGGTGGGCGCGGTCTCCGTACCGCTCAATTATCGCCTGTCCGACGACGAGGCGGAGTACGTGACGGACCATTGCGATGCCACGCTCGTATACGTCGATGCCGCCCACGCTCCGATGTTCGAGCGCATCCGCGAGCGGCTGCCCAAGGTGTCCACGTACCTGGTGTACGACGCCGCGTTCGCCGGGCTTGCCGTGCCAAAGGGCTTGGTCGACGCGGACAAGCTGATGGCCGCAGCATTACCGGAGGCACCCGATGGGGCCGAACCGGGGGCGACGATGATCTACACCTCCGGCACGACGGGCAAGCCGAAGGGTGCGCTGCGTCAGGGGGTCGGCAACCCCGCGCAGATCGGAGCGATGGTGCAGCACATCGGCTACACGCCCGACGATGTGTACCTGACCACCGGCCCGCTGTACCACAGCGGGCCAGGGGGCTTCATGGCGGTGGCCCAGGCGCTCGGCCAGACCGTCGTCGTGCAGCACAAGTTCGATCCGCAGGACTGGCTGCGCCTCGTCGAGCGTTACCGGTGCACATCCACGTTCGCGGCGCCGACGCCGATCCGCATGATCTGCAACCTGCCCAAGGACGTGAGAGACCGCTACGACCACTCGTCGATGCGGATCATGATCGCCAATGCCGCGCCGTGGAGCATGGCGCTCAAGGAGCAGTACATCGCCGAGTTCGGCAACGACTCGCTGTTCGAGGTGTACGGCTCCACGGAGCTCGGTGTCAACACGATCCTGCGGCCAGAGGACCAGTTGCGCAAGCCCGGTTCGTGCGGGATCGCAGCGCCTCTGGTGGAAGTGCAGCTGTACGACGACCAGGGCCAGCAGGTGACCGACACCGGACCGTCCGCTGTCGGCGAACTGTACGTACGGAGTCCGTCGGTGTTCGTGGACTACTACAAGCAGCACGACAAGTACGAGGAGGACCACCGCCAGGGTTTCCAGACCGTCGGCGACATCGCCTACCGAGACGACGAGGGGTTCCTCTACATCTGTGACCGCAAGAAAGACATGATCATCTCCGGCGGCATGAACATCTACCCGGCGGAGATCGAGGCTGCCCTGGAGCTGAATCCCGACGTCTACGAGGCTGCTGCGTTCGGCATCCCCGACGACGACTGGGGTGAGCTCGTGCACGCCGTGATCGTTGCCCGCCCGGGGTCGGTTCTCACTCGAGAGGCGGTGACCGAGCACGCCCGCCAACACCTCGCCGGATACAAGGTGCCGCGATCCGTCTCCTGGTCGGACGAGTTGCCGAAGACGGGCTCCGGCAAGATCCTCAAGCGCGAGTTGCGGGCGCCGTTCTGGGCCGACCGCGCCACGAACGTCTGAGATGGAGCACCGTTCGGCCTTCGTGACACTGGTCGGGCGACCCAACGTGGGGAAGTCATCGCTGGTCAACGCCATCTGCGGCGGCAAGGTGAGCATTGTGTCGGACAAGCCTCAGACCACGCGCCACCGCGTCCGGGGCGTACTCACCCGGCCCGGCGTCCAACTCGTGTTCGTTGACACGCCGGGTTTGCACAAGCCCGTCACAGCGCTCGGCGAGCGTGTCAACGCCACAGCCCTGGAGTCACTGCACGACGTCGACCTCGCCTGTCTCGTGCTCGATGCCACCGCACCGTTCGGCGGCGGCGACCGATGGGTCGCCGAACGGGTGGACATGCGTCAGGCCATCGTCGTTGTGAACAAGACAGACTGCGCGACGCCGTCGCAGATCGCAAAGATGCTGGTGGCGGCATCGACGCTCGACGCCCAGGCCTACGTGCCGGTGTCGGCTCGCACCGGAGACGGGCTCGAGACGTTGGTCGATGAGCTGATCGCCCGGGCGCCAGAAGGGCCGCAGTTCTTCCCACCCGAGACGGTGCGCGACGTTCCCGAGGAGGAGTGGGTCGCCGAGCTCGTCCGCGAGCAACTCCTTGCCGTCACGCGCGACGAGCTGCCGTACTCGATCGCCACGCGCGTGGTCGAGTGGGAATGGCCGCACATCCGCGTCGACATCGTCGTGGAGCGTGAGAGCCAGAAGCCGATGGTCATCGGCAAGGGAGGTCTCGTGCTCAAGCAGGTGGGCGAGCGCGCGAGGGCCCAGCTGCCCGACGGCGCCTACCTCGAGTTGAGGGTCAAGGTCGACAAGAACTGGCAGCGCCGCCCCGACAGTGTCGAGCGCCTGGGTTACTAGCTGTTTGCCGCCCGGTCTCGCTCGCTGCGTTCGCTCGACTGCGCCTCGTCGCTGGCGCTTCCCTTGGCGCCAGACACCAAGCGGTTCACATCCCAGGGGCCGAAGCGGTCACGTGACCGTGGTCTCGCTCTGGGACGGTGCCGTGTCGGTGGTGTCGCCGCCGGTGCCGGTGACGGGGTCGGTGGCGGGTTCGGTGACGGGCACGGTGTCGGCACCCGTGTCGGGTCCGGATGCCGACGAGATCAGTGCCATCGCGAAGTCGTCACGGGAAAGTGGTTCGCCCGGTTCGCTGAGCAGATTGCCACGACTCGGTACCGGCACAGCCAGCGGGTCGCCATCGGAGCTGAACGACACCTGGCCCACGCCAGGACGCACGCCGAGCGTCAGCACGAGTTGGGCGATGACCAGGCGTTGATCCGTCGTGTCGATCTCACTCAGCACCTCCGTGTTCAGGTCGACGTGCGCTTGGCCCTCACGCTCGACGACACTCGTGATCAGGTCAGGGACGATCAGTGACTTCAGGCCGGTTCCTGGCGCACCGGCAGGAGGGCCCTCCTCCAGCGCTGCGACCACCTGGCGCAGGGACGCCGGGCGGGCAAGCTCGCGCGACACGTTCGTGAGCGAGATGTCGATCACGAAGTAGAGCTGCACGGGTTCAGTGGCGACGAGCGTGCTCGACGTGACGGGTCCCGTGGCCGTGGCCGTTGTCACCGTCTCGGCGGCAGCGGGCGCCGTCGTCGGCACCGTCGTCGGTACGGTCGTCGTGGCGATGGTGGTGGTCGATACGCCGAACGGTTCGTCGGGACCGAACGGCTGGAAGTCGGACTCCCTCGGGACGCCGCAGGCGCCGGCTCCCGCAGCGATCAGCGCCGCCGCTGCGACGATGACCAGCAGTCGGCGCCTGCTCATCGCGGTTCGACCTTGATGTCGATGATGAAGCGGGCGCCGCCGCCTGGCCGGTCCTCGACCCACGCCTCACCACCGAGCGCCGATGCGTGCTCGGCGACGAGCGCCAGCCCGAGCCCTGTGCCGACGCGGTGCCGGGCGGCACTGCCTCTGGCGAACCGCTCGAAGATACGGCGGCGTTCGCTGTGGGCGACACCGGGACCTGCGTCCTCGACGGCAACCGACACGGACCCGCGAAGGTGGCCGCGACCGATGGCGATGCGCGTCGGCCCGCCACCGTGGTTCTTGCCGTTCTCCAGCAGGTTCGTCAGGATCCGCTCGTAGCGCACTTTGTCGATCGTGACCTGGCGCACGGTGCGCTCGCCGACCTCGATCGGGACGTCGGCGAACCCCATCCTGGCAGCGATGCGCTGGGTGAGATCAACGATGTCGGTCTGCTCCAGATTGAGCTCGGTGGCGCCGGCGTCGAGGCGTGACAACTCCAGCAGGTCGATCACCATGTCATCGAAGCGCCGCACCTGGCTGACGACCACGTCGAGCGCCTGCTGGGTGCGCTCCGGGAGCTCGAGGCGGCGGTGGTGGAGCACTTCGACGGCCGCAGTGAGGGCTGTGATGGGCGAGCGCAGCTCGTGACTGACGTCGGAGGCGAAGCGGGCTTCGCGCTCGATG
>JACDHN010000196.1 GCA_013821025.1 Acidimicrobiia bacterium
TCGCTACGTGTGCCGACTTCGCCGGCGAGGTCGACCAATGCGCATGGGCGGCGAGGGAGCTGGAGCCGTTCTCCGAACAGTTCGTGATGTGGGGACGGTCATATGTAGGCGGTGGTCCCGTGTCGTTGCTCGTCGGGACCGCCCGCCACGGGTGCGGCGACTTCGATGGGGCCCGCAAGGCGTTCGCCAAGACGCTCGAGTGGGCCGATTCCGCCGGATCGGCTTCGTTCGGGGTGCGGGCGCGCCTCGGGCTGGCGTCGGTGCTCGATCGCCGGGATCCGGCACGATCGGCGCTGCTCTCGGCCGCTCACGACATGGCCATGGAACTGGGCATGGAGGGCGCGATCCAACAGGCTCGTCGCGAATCGGGCTCAGACCCGCTGGCGCCGGCAGAGGCAGACGCCGTCCCGCCACGACCGACGGTGCGCGTGCTCGGTCGGTTCGAGGTGGTCGGCGCCGGCGCCGGCGTGGCGTCGCGTTGGTCGTCGCGCAAAGCGCGCGATGCGCTGAAGATCCTCGTGTGCCGGCGTGGTCGCTCCATCCCGCGAGAGCAGCTGATCGACCTGCTCTGGCCCGACACCGACCTCGCCACGGGACGTAGTCGGCTGTCGGTGGTGTTGTCGATGGTCAGGACGGCGCTCGACCCGGATCGGCTGATGCCCGCCGACCCGCTGCGGTCGGACCGCCAGGCCGTCGCCCTCGACCTCGATCTCGTGTCCGTCGACGCCGAGCTGTTCCTGGCCGAAGCGTCCAGGGGGCGCCAGGCGGCCGGTCGCGGCGACCTCGAGATGGCCCGGGAAGCGCTGCGTCGCGCTGCCGCGTTCGTCGCTGCGCCAGAGGCGCTCGCCGAGGACCCGTACGCGGACTGGAGCGCCGGGTTCCGCATGGACCTGGCCCAGGAGTACCGCGAGGTGTTGCGAGCGCTCACCCGGCTCGCTGACGACGTCGGCGCGACCGACGAGGCCATCGAGTGGCGGACCCGTCTGGCGCTCGTCGACGCCGACGACGACGTCGCCATCGCCACCTTGATCGTGGCGCTCGACGAGGCCGGGCGGGGTGCGGAGGCTGAGCAAGTTCGCAGGACGCGTCGGGCGCGCGCAGCGGCGTTGGAGGCGGACGAGCTGTCGTAACGCGTTCGCTACGGTGATCTGCGTGAACGGACCCCGGTCGGCGTGCGCATCGGCCTGATCTGCCCGTACAGCCTCTCAGTGCCGGGCGGCGTGCAAATGCAGGTGATGGGCCTTGCCCGCTCGCTGCGGTCCTCGGGCCACGAGGCACGGGTGTTGGGCCCGTGTGACGGCCCTCCTCCGGCCAGCTTCGTGACGCCGCTCGGGGCGAGCCTGCCGACGTCGGCCAACGGCTCGATCGCCCCTTTGGCGCCCGACCCGCCGTGCGCCCTGCGCACCATCAGGGCCTTGCGCGATGAGGAGTTCGACGTGCTGTACGTGCACGAACCGTTGGCGCCTGGACCATCGATGACGACATCTGTGATGCACCCGGCCCCGGTGATCGCAACGTTCCACGCAGCGGGACGCTCCGCCAGCTACCGGATCTTCCATCCGTTGCTGGTGCGGATCCTGGAGAACCTCGATCGCAAGGTGGCGGTGTCGAAGGACGCTGCCGAGCTAGCCCGCTCGCACCTCGGCGGGGAATACCGGATCGCCTTCAACGGTGTCGAGATCGACCGCATCAGGTCGATCCCGCGACGCCGCAACAATCATCCCACGATCTTCTTCTGCGGCCGGCACGAGGAGCGCAAAGGACTGGCCGTGCTGCTGGCGGCACTCGACCGGTTGGCGTCCGACGTCCGCTGCCACGTGGCGAGCGATGGCCCATACACCGCCCGGCTGATGCAGCAGTTCCGCGGCGACGAGCGCATCGAGTGGCTGGGACGCATCAGCGAGGACGACAAGTTGGCCCGCTTGGCCGGCGCCTCGGTGTTCTGTGCCCCGTCGCTACATGGCGAGTCGTTCGGCGTCGTGCTCGTGGAGGCCATGGCAGCAGGGACGCCCGTCGTGGCGAGTGCCCTCGACGGGTACCGCAACGTCGCCACGAACGAGGTCGACGCGCTGCTCACGCCGCCCGGAGACGTCGACGCCCTTGCCGGCGCGCTGCGTCGCGTGCTCGACGAGCCGGGCACCGCCGAGCGCCTCGTAGCCGCCGGTTCCCGAAGGGCCGAGCAGTTCTCGATGGCGGCGCTGGCCGAGATCTACCTGGAGATGTCCCGAGAGCTCGTGACGTAACCCAGATCTTCCCCGTGCGTGTCTATGCTGATGCTCATGTGGTGGCTGATCGGGATCCTCGTCGTCGTTGCGCTCGTCGTGATCTACCTGATCGGGGCGTACAACGGGTTGATCCGCCGGCGCAACCAGATCGAGAACTCGTGGTCGCAGATCGACGTGCAGCTCAAGCGTCGCCTCGATCTGATCCCGAACCTGGTGGAGACCGTCAAGGCCTATGCGCAGCACGAGCGCGAGACACTCGAGGCCGTCATCCAGGCGCGAAACGCCGCCATCCAGGCCCCCGATACTCCCGAGGCGCAGGGGCAGGCGCAGAACCAGCTCACCGGCGCCCTGCGCCAGCTGTTCGCCCTGGGTGAGGCGTATCCCGACCTCAAGGCGAACCAGAACTTCCTCGCCCTGCAAGAGGAGCTCACGGCCACCGAGGATCGGGTGGCCTACGCTCGCCAGTTCTACAACGACAGCGTGCTCGGCTACAACAACAAGCTGCAGCAGTTCCCGACGATGATCTTCGCCAACATGCTCAACTTCGAGCGCCGCGAGTACTTCGAAGCCGACGAAGCCGCCCAGACAGCGCCAAACGTCCAGTTCTGAGGTTCGTATTCGTCGCCCGAGCCTGTGGAGACGGCGCGGCCATCCGCCCGCTGGCGAGTCTGCGCTCGTAGCCTGGGGCGCTCATGTTCGAAGTGATCGCGTCGAACAAGCGGCGCAGCATTGCCCTCGTCATCGGCTTCGTGCTGATCGTGGTGCTCATCGGCACCGCCATCGGCTACGTCACCGGCTTCGGTTGGGTCGGCACGCTCGTGGCAACACTGATCGCCGGCGTCCTCGCCTTCGGGTCGTACTGGAAGTCGGACTCCGTCGCCCTCGCCGTGAGCAGGGCCCGCCCCGCTGATCCCGGTGAGTACCAGCGCCTGCACAACCTCGTGGAGGGTCTGTGCATCGCCGGAGGACTCCCAAAGCCCCGCGTCTACATCATCGACGATGCGGCACCCAACGCCTTCGCCACCGGCCGCAACCCCAAACATGCCGCCGTCGCCGTGACCAGCGGACTGCTGGAGAAGCTCAATCGCGTCGAGCTCGAGGGCGTGCTCGCCCACGAGTTGTCCCACATCCGCAACTACGACATCCTCGTGTCCACATTGGCCGTGACGATGGTCGGTGCCATCGCCCTGTTGACGGACACGGCCATCCGCATGATGTGGTGGAACGGCGGCCGCGTCGCCCGCGACGGGGACCGCCAGGGCGGCGGCAACCCGCTGGCGATCATCGGGTTCGTGCTGTTGATCTTCGCCCCGATCATCGCCAAGGCCATGCAGGCGACGATCTCGCGCCGTCGCGAGACGCTGGCCGACGTCAGTGCCTGCCAGCTGACCCGGTACCCGCCTGGGTTGATCTCGGCCCTGGAGAAGCTCAAGGCAGACACGACCGTGACCCACTCGGCCTCCACTGCCACTGCCCACCTGTGGATCGAACAACCGATGAGTGGCGTCGGCGATCGCGGCCGGCTCGGCGGCGTCCACCGGTTCTTCGACACCCACCCGCCGCTGGACGAGCGGATCGCGCTGCTGAGGGAGTTGTGATGAAGCGTTCGGTTCGCCCATTGACCATCGTCGTCGTTGCCGCTGCCATGCTGACAGCCGCCTGCTCGGGCGGTTCTGAGGCCGCCGAGGACGACCCTGGCGCTGCCACGAGCGACGTGCTCACCGACGACACCCCGGCGCCCATCGACGAGGGATCGTCGTCGTCGCCGGCCCCCGAGGACGGCAAGGACGGCAAGGACGGCAAGGACGGCAAGAAGGGCACGAACGGGCGCCCGTCGACGACGGATCCGGCGACGACCACGACGCGCCAGGCGGGCCAGTCCACGACGACCGAGACGCTGATACCCCGCGTACCGCTCGTTGGGCACGTGCTCGCCGACGGCCAGACGGCCCCCGATCGCCCGGCGCTCGTCGTCAAGATTGACAACGCCCCGTCTGCCGGCCGCCAATCGGGGCTCAACGAGGCCGACATCGTGTTCGAGGAGATCGTCGAGTACGGCGTCACCCGCTTCGCCGCCGTGTTCCAGTCCCAGGACTCCAATCCCGTCGGGCCGATCCGCTCGGGACGCACCCAGGACGTCGACATGCTCGGCGGGCTCGACCGGCCGTTGTTCGCCTGGAGTGGTGGCAACCCCGGTGTCACGCAGGCCATCGCCGATTCCGACTTCTTGAACCTGAACGCTCAGTACACGCCTGGCTACTTTCGCACGTCTGACCGTCAGGCGCCCCACAACCTGTTCGCCAACACCGATGCCTTGTGGGCATTGGCGCCCGACGATTCGCCGAGACCGCCTGCCATGTTCCAGTACCTCGAGCCGAACGAGCAGGTGGCCGCCAACGGCGTCGACCATTCCGACGCCTCGGGTGCCGACGTGTCCGTCGGCTCGATGCAGGTGCGCTGGGACTGGAGTCCCGAGTCGGGGACATACCTGCGCGACCAGAACGGCGGCGCCCACTACACGGCGTCGACCGGCCAGGTGAACACGACGAACCTCGTGGTGCTCAAGATGCAGTACATCCCGAGCCGCGTCGACGCCAGGAGCCCAGAGGCGGTGACCATCGGCGTGGGCAGGGCGTGGGTGTTCAGCGGCGGCAAGATGATCGCCGGGCACTGGGAGCGCGACAGCCGCACGAGCGAGTTCCGCCTGCTCCAAGGCGTAGGCGACAGCGAAAAGCCGATCAAGCTGACTCCGGGCCGCACGTTCGTGGAACTGATCGACCGCACAGCGCCCGACCCGTCCGCCTCCAGCGCATGAGCGCGAATCACCGGCCGGTCGGCGGCTGTCGTTCGATATCGTGACGATCATGGGTGACAGTCGCGAACACGGTACGCAGCGGCTCAAGCGGGGCCTGGCCGAGATGTTGAAGGGTGGCGTCATCATGGACGTCGTCACCGCCGAGCACGCCCGCATCGCCCAGGACGCCGGCGCCTGCGCCGTGATGGCCCTGGAACGGGTCCCTGCCGACATCCGCCGCGATGGTGGTGTGTCGCGGATGAGCGATCCCCAGATGATCGAGGGCATCCAGCAGGCTGTGACCATCCCGGTGATGGCCAAGGCTCGCATCGGCCACTTCGTGGAAGCCCAGATCCTCCAGGCGCTCGGCGTCGACTTCGTGGACGAGAGCGAAGTGCTGTCGCCGGCCGACGAGGCCCACCACATCGACAAGTTCGCGTTCGACGTGCCGTTCGTGTGCGGGGCCACGAACCTCGGCGAGGCGCTACGTCGCGTCTCCGAGGGGGCGGCC
>JACDHN010000197.1 GCA_013821025.1 Acidimicrobiia bacterium
GGTCGAGCACTGCGTGCACTACGCCGAGACGTTCACAGGCTTCAAGTGGATCGGACGCGAGGTGCAGCAGCGGCCCGACCAACGCTTCGTGTTCGGTTACGAACAGGCGCTCGGCTACCTGGTCGCCGAGCGACCACTCGACAAGGACGGCATCACGGCCGCCGTGATGATGACGGAGGTGGCGTCGGTGGCCGCCGCCGACGGCGTCACGCTACAGGACCGTCTCGACGGGCTCGCCGACCGCTTCGGCCGGCACATCACGGCCGAGCTGTCGCTGAAGATGGACCCTGTCGACGGCACGGCCCGGGTGGCGGCGCTGCGGGTCGACCCACCGGAGAGGTTGAACGGCGCCGCCGTGACCGGCATGCAGGACTACCCAGAGGCGAACCTGCTACGCATCACGTTGGACGGCGGCGTGCGGGTGCAAGTTCGTCCGAGCGGCACCGAGCCGAAGGTCAAGCTCTACGGCGAGGCGATCGATGCCGACCCGTCCCCCTTCATCGCCGCCCTCGCCGCCCTCATCTGAGTGGCTCGCTCTGAGGACCGCGAAGCGCGAACTGTGACGTCAGTGGGCGAAACCAGCGCCGAGGGCTCACACTTCGCCAGAGGTGAGGCGAACTGTGACGTCGGCGGGCGAATCCGGCGCCGAGGGCTCACACTTCGGATCACTTGTGCTGCGCTCGCCTAGTGTTCCGAATAGGAATAGTCTCGCCCGTGTGGAGACGAGCCGGCGACCAGAACTCGGAGCGACCGCTCACGCAGCGCTGGTGCTGCTGGCGTTCGGCGAGGCTTCGGGTTACGAGTTGAAGCAGCGGGCCGACCGCACGCTGCGTTTCTTCTTCAACTCGCCGGCAATGAGCCAGATCTACTCGGAGCTGGATCAGCTGACGAACGCCGGTCTGGTCGAGGATCGTCTGGACGTGCGCGGCGGCGATCGCCAAACGCGGGTGTTCCGGCTCTCCACGTCCGGCCGCCGGGAATTGCAGCGGTGGCTCGCCGACGAGCCACTGCCGACGACGGTCTTCAAGAGCCACCTGGCCCTGCGGTTCGTCGTCGGTCACCTCGCCGATCCGGACCGGTTGCGGGCCGATGTGGCTACTGAGCGGGCGCGCGTCGAAGAGCAGCTAGCCGACATCCGCGAAGTGCACGACGCCCTCGACCCCTTGGACGATGAGCTCGGCTGGGCCTGGCTGATCGCCAACTGGGGCACCCGGTACTTCGCTGCCATGCTCGATCAGCTCGACGAGCTCCGCGGACACCTCGACGTTCTCGTCGAAAGCACCCGTGAACCGGCGGTCGCACGCCAGCCGCTTGCCGCCGTCAAGGGAGACGGTCGATGACGGCCATCACGTTCGCGAAGGCGTTTCGGCGCCACGTCGACTGCCCCGACGACAACGTCGACGGTGCAACGGTGGGCGATGCCCTCGATGACTACTTCACCCGCCATCCCGCCGTGCGGAGCTATGTGCTCGACGACGAGGGCTCGTTGCGCCGCCACGTCACTGTGTTCGTCGACGGCGACCAGGTCGATCACCGGTGCGGTCCAGCGACCGCCGTCGGCGACTCGAGCGTCATCCACCTGTTCCAAGCACTCTCCGGCGGCTGAGCCGCCCGTCATCAGGAGACACGTACATGTCCGACATCCTCATCGGCACCCGCAAGGGTCTGTTCCGATATCGCAACAGCGCCGTCGAGCTGGTCGACTTTCTCGGCATCCCCGTCACCGTCGTGCTGCGCGACCCGCGTGACGGCCGCATCCATGCCGCCCTCGATCACGGCCACTTCGGCATCAAGCTGCACCGGTCCGACGACGACGGCGCCACGTTCACCGAAGCGTCGGCCCCCGTGTACCCGCCTCGGCCTGGCGACGAGACAGATCCCGTCCGTGGCGATGACGTGCCCTGGTCGACGTCGCTGATCTGGGCGCTCGAGGCCGGGCATCCCGACGACGCGGGGGCTCTGTGGTGCGGCACCATCCCGGGTGGGCTGTTCCGCTCCACCGACCGTGGCGACTCGTGGGAGCTGGTGCGCTCGCTGTGGGACGATCCGTCACGGACCAACTGGTTCGGCGGCGGATACGACTTCCCGGGCATCCACTCCGTGAGCATCGACCCGAGCCGGCCAGAGACCGTGCTGGTGGGCATCTCGTGCGGCGGAGCCTGGCGCAGCGACGACCTGGGGGCGACATGGTCGGTGACCAAGGGCATGATCGCCGATTACATGCCTCCTGAGAACGCCGAGGATCCGACCATCCAGGATCCACACCGCCTCGCCCGGTGCGCAGCCGCGCCCGACGTGGTGTGGTGCCAGCACCACAGCGGCATGTTCAAGTCGACGGACGGCGGCAGTTCGTGGATCGAGATCCGCGACGTCGCCCCTTCCACGTTCGGGTTCGCCGTGGCTGCGCACCCGAAGGATCCAGAGACGGCCTGGTTCGTGCCGGCGATCAGCGACGAGGTGCGTGTGCCGGTCGATGGTCGGATGGTCGTCACGCGCACCCGTGACGGAGGACGCAGTTTCGACGCCATCGGAGCGGGGCTGCCGGCGGACAATGCCTGGCACCTCGTCTATCGCCACGGCCTCGACGTGGACGAGACCGGCGAACGCTTGGCACTCGGCTCGACGACGGGTTCGCTGTGGGTCAGCGAAGACGGCGGCGATCAGTTCTCCGAGGTGAGCAACGACCTCCCGCCCATCGCCTGCGTGCGCTTCGTGTAGGAGCGCCTCGATGGCGCGCACAACGGGCAGCGCGAGACTGGCGCCAGTCGACCCGTGCCAGTCGACCCGTGCGAACGGCAGCGGAGGCAGTTGTTCGTCATGTTCGCCCGATCGTTCTGATGGCACTCGTATCGAACCCCGTTCGCCGGGAGCCCGATAGGGCCTCGGCTGCTTCATGACGAGCCGGCGCCAGCGCGAATACCATCGCGCCGTGCAGTACGACGCCGTGGTCATCGGTGCCGGCCACAACGGTCTGGCGTGCGCGGCCTACCTGGCCGACGCCGGCCGGTCGGTCGTCGTGCTCGAGCGCGGCGACGCTGTCGGCGGCGCCGCCCGATCAGGGCGGGTATTCGCGGGTTTCGACGCCAACGTCTCGAGGTTCTCGTACCTCGTCAGCCTGCTGCCGGCTCAGATCATCGATGAGCTCGGTCTCGACGTCACGCTGCGCCGGCGTCGCATCTCCTCGTACACGCCGAGCGGCAACGGCGGGATCTTGATCGACGAGGGTGACCCCGAGGCCACGCGCAGCGCGCTCGGTCCCGACGCCGATGCCTGGGACGATGTTGACGAGCTCACACGAGCGGTGGCCGAGCGGGTGTTCCCGACGCTGACCGAACCGCTGATGAGCAGCGACGCGTTCCGGCGGCACGTCGGTCACGAGGAAGCCTGGTCGGCGCTTTTCGAACGGCCACTCGGCGAGCTGTTGGAGGCGAAGTTCACGAGCGACGTGGTACGCGGCATGGTGCTCACCGACGCCCTGATCGGCACGTTCACTCACGCCCACGCCACGGATCTGGTGCAGAACCGGTGCTTCCTCTACCATGTGATCGGCGGTGGGACCGGCCACTGGGACGTGCCGGTGGGTGGGATGGGCACCGTGTCGGCGGCACTGGCGAAGGCTGCCGAGTCACGAGGCGCCGAGCTGCTCACCGACGTCGAAGTGACGCAGGTGGACACCAACGGTGAGTCAGCCACCGTCAGGGCGGCCGACGGTCGCGCGTTCGCCGCCAGGCAGGTGTTCGCCAACGTGGCGCCGTCGGTGCTCGACCGGCTACTCGGCGCGGCGCGGGAGCACGCGGTGCCGGAGGGCGCACAGTTGAAGATCAACATGCTGCTGCGGCGGCTGCCCAGACTGCGTGACGCGGCAGTCACGCCCGAGCAGGCGTTCGCTGGCACGTTTCATGTCAACGAGGGCTACCGCCAGCTCGAACGTGCCTACCGCCAAGCGGTTGGTGGCCGACTGCCAGACCTCCCGCCGTGCGAGGTCTACTGCCACTCATTGACCGATCACACGATCCTCGGCCCCGAGCTGCAGGCCGAGGGGATGCACACGCTTACCCTGTTCGCGCTGCAGCTCCCAGCGCGGCTGTTCCGCGGAGACCCCGAGGCGTCGCTGACCGCCGCCGGATCGGCGGTGCTGGCCTCACTCGACAGTGTGCTGGCCGAGCCGCTGGAGGACTGCCTCGCCGACCCGGCGTGCACCGAGGTGATGGGACCGCTGGAGATTGAGTCCGCCCTCGGTATGCCGGGCGGCCACATCTTCCACGGTGACTTGCAGTGGCCCTTCGCTGAGGTGTCCGGTGACGTCGGACGATGGGGTGTCGAGACCGAGCATCCGAACGTGTTCGTCTGCGGTGCCGGAGCTCGGCGCGGCGGAGGCGTATCGGCGATCCCAGGGCGCAACGCAGCGATGGCGGCGCTGGCCGACGATCACGGGCGGCACGGATGAGTTCGGCCAGCAGACGTCATCGGTGCGACGTGGTGAGAGCGGCCGGCGGCCGGCGTCACCAGGCGATCTCGATCACACCGTTCGTGGTGCAGAGACCGGCAGCGGCGACGGCGAGGAACGCCAGCACGACGGCAGCGCAGACGGCAACCCGCAGCGGGGTGCGCCGCATCGACATCGGTGCCGGCATGTACCACTCCGGAAGGAGGCCGGCCGCACGCCCAGTGCCGGCGGCGAACGGCACGGCGTCGGGCCCGAGCGGGAGATCGGGATCGGCAGACAGCGCTTCGGCGATCAGTTCCTCGTCGGTCACCATGCCGTCCCCGGTCACGTCGTCGGCCTGCGCGTCGTCGGCGTGTGTGTCCTCGCTCATACGACGTTCGTCGATCCGAAGAGGCGGTCGCCGGCGTCGCCGAGTCCTGGCACGATGAACGCCTGGTCATTGAGGCGCTCGTCGAGGGCAGCGGTGAACACGCGCAGGTGCAGTCCGGCGCTGCGCACGTGCTCGATGCCCTCTGGGGCGGCGAGCGCGCACACGACGGTGATCGGGGTCGGTGCCCCGCGTTCCAGCAGCAGCTCGCACGTGTGGGCCAGGGAGCCGCCGGTGGCCAGCATCGGGTCGACGACGATGACGGGCCGGCCGGCGAGGCTCTCTGGGAGGCGATTGACGTAGGGCTTCGGTGAGAACGTCTCTTCGTCGCGGCTCACACCGATGAAGCCGACATCGGCGTCGGGCAGCAGCGACTGGGCGGGAGGCAGGAAGCCGAGGCCTGCCCGCAGGATCGGCACGATCACAGGTTGCACCTCGAGATGCTGGGCCGACGTGGTCGTGAGCGGCGTCTCGACCGACGTGTCGACGAGCGGGAGGCCCCTCGTCGCCTCCATCAGCAGCAACAGGCCCATCCGCTCCATGTGGTCGCGGAACACTCCGTTGGGGGTCGAGACGTCACGAATCCTGGACAGGGCGTCGACGACGAGCGGATGATCGACGACCGTGACCTCCACCAACCCGGCGATGAGCTCGCTGCGCTCGCTCATTCGTCACCGTGGGGGCTGCGCCCCCACACCCCATCGCCGTTCGGCTC
>JACDHN010000198.1 GCA_013821025.1 Acidimicrobiia bacterium
GTCCGACGGCGCCCAGCCGTCCGAGCGGGTTCGCAAGCTGCTCGAGATCTCGGGTGCCTGGGGCCAGTTCAAGGGTGATGCGCCAGCTGCCGACACGCCGGCTGCTGTTCCAGCCGTCACCGCTGACGACGACGTCGAGACGTCCGCACCCGCTGCCGCCCAGGCCGCCCAGGCCGAGTGAGCAGCTGCCGATGAGCGACGCCAACGAGACCTCCGGCGCCCCGACCGCCGCTGCGGTGCTCGAGCACATCGTCCGGTCGATCGTCGACGACGCCGATGCGGTGCACGTCGAATCCCAGGACGCCGGCAACCGCGTACGCCTCGATGTGCGCGTCGGTCCAGGCGACCTCGGCCGCGTGATCGGCCGACGCGGGCGGACGGCTCAGAGCATCCGTGCCGTGGTGCGTGCTGCCGCCACTCGCGACGACGTCGACATCGACGTCGAGTTCCTCGACGACTGATTGGCGGGCTCGTCGTCCGCTTCGCTTCCTCCTTGCGCCGCGACCGTCTGGTCGCTGCCGTTTCCGTCGCCCGTCTCGACCAGGTGGGCGAAGTTGATCGACGCGATGACTGACCGAACCGACGGGCTGCTCGAGATCGGCAGCATCGGCCGGCCGCATGGCCTGCACGGCGAGGTGTACGTGGACCTCGTCACCGATCGCACCGAGCGTCTCGACGTCGGCTCCTCGCTGTTGGTCAACACCACGTGGCTCACCGTGGTCCGCGCCAAGCCGCATGGGCAGCGCTGGCTCGTCATGTTCGACGGGATCACCGATCGTGTGAGTGCCGAGCGCCTCACGTCTGGCCGCCTTTACGCCGAACCGATCGACGACCCCGATGCCTTGTGGGTCCACGACCTCGTGGGCGCCACTGTCCGCACGGAATCCGGAACGGAGGTGGGACGCTGCGTCGGTGTCGTCGCCAACCCGGCATCGGACCTGCTCGAGCTCGACGACGGCACCCTCGTACCCGAGCGCTTCGTCACCGGAGCCGTCGGCGGCGTGATCACCATCGATCCGCCCGAAGGACTGCTGGAGCTTCCGACCGGCGACACCAGTCGGGACGACACCAGTCGTGCCGCCGACCACGATCACGACCAGCCTTGACCATGCGAATCGACGTGTTCTCGATCTTTCCTGGGCTGGTCGATGACTTCTGTTCGGTTGGGCTGCTCGGCAAGGGACGCCACGCTGGTGTGTTCGAGCTGCGCTGCCACGACCCGCGCCAGCACACGACGGATGCGCACCGCAGCGTGGACGATGCTCCTTTCGGCGGCGGACCAGGCATGCTGCTGCGGCCCGAACCGATCTTCGACGCCGTAGAAACCCACGATCCACCTCGTCCGCTGCTGCTGCTGGGTCCTGGCGGGAGGCGCTTCGACCAGGACATGGCGAACGAGCTGGCCGGACTCGACGGATTCAGCCTGCTGTGCGGCCGCTACGAGGGCATCGACGACCGGGTGCGCCAGCATCTCGCAGACGGTGAGGTGAGCGTCGGCGACGTCGTGCTGTCGGGCGGGGAGGTCGGGGCGTGCCTGATCATCGAGACGGTCAGCCGCCTGCTCGAGGGGGCGATGGGCAACGCCGCCAGCCCCGTGGAGGAGAGCTTCGGTGCCGCTGGCCTGCTGGAGCAGCCGGCGTTCACGAGGCCGTCCAGCTACCGAGGTTGGGCCGTGCCGGATGAGCTGCTCAGCGGGGATCATGCCCGCATCGAGCGCTGGCGCCATGCGCAGGCGCTGCACCGCACGATCGCCGCCCGGCCCGATCTGATCGCCGCCCGCGGCGGGCTCAGCGACGAAGAATCGGCGCTGTTGGAAGAGTTCTCCCCGCTCCCGTATCCTTGATTGGCCCGGTCGCCCTGATCGTCGCGGTTCTCCGAGCGAAAGCTCACACGGGGGCTCCGCCCCCGTGCACCCCAAGAAAGTTACGCCATGAAATCGACCGACCTGATCGACAACGACTCGCTGCGCGACGACATCCCGGAATTCCGCCCCGGCGACGAGGTCAAGGTCCATGTTCGCGTTGTCGAGGGCGGCAAGGAGCGCGTGCAGATCTTCCAGGGCAATGTGATCGCCCGCCAAGGTGGCGGGATCCACGAGACCTACACGGTGCGCAAGCTGAGCTATGGCGTGGGCGTCGAGCGCACGTTCCCCCTTCACGCTCCGACGGTGTCGCGCATCGAGGTCGTCAGGCGCGGCGACGTGCGCAGATCGAAGCTCTACTACCTGCGCGGCCGGACGGGCCGAGCGGCCAAGATCCGCGAGAAGCGCGACTTCTCCTGACCAGCAGCTTCGCTACCGCTATTCGGCCTTCGCGGCCCGTGACCAGGTGCTCAGGCATCCGAACGGAATGAGAATTGCGATGGCCGCGACCGATCCGAGGCATACCCTGGCTGCGGTGGCGCGCGGCCGATGGGGTGAAGACCAGGCCGCCCGGCACTACCGGCGCGCAGGGTTCCAAATCGTCGCCCGAAACTGGCGGTGCGCCGACGGCGAGATCGACTTGATCGCCCGGCATGGCGACCTCGTCGTGATCTGCGAGACGAAGGCCCGCAGAACCGACCGCTTCGGACCGGCTGCCGGCGCAGTCGGCGCGCGCAAGCAGCAGCGCCTGCGGCGGCTGACCGCCCGGTGGCTGCGCGAGACGGGCACGAGTGGGGTGACGGTTCGCTTCGACGTGGCCGCCGTCACGGGTGTCGACCTGGAGATCATCGTCGGCGCCTTCTGACGTCAACCGCCGACGTCGATGATGCGCCTAACCCGCCTCAGCCGAGCACGGCCCACGCCACGAGCGCCAGCGCGACGACGACGGCGACGACCACCATGACATAGTCGCCAGGCCGGGCTGTGAACCTTCGGTACGGGTTGTAACCCACGGTCCTCAGTATCGTCGCCGGGCATGGACGATCAACCGTTGCTCGTCGACCGTGTCGACGGCGTCGTCACCGTCACGCTCAACCGGCCCCAACGCAAGAACGCCATCACCGGAGACATGTGGATCGGCCTGACCACCATCTGCAACGAGATCGCCGACCGATCCGACGATCGCGCCGTCGTGCTGACCGGCGCCGGAGGTGAGTTCTGCTCGGGTGCCGACCTCTCGGGTGCGCCGACCAGGGACCGCCACGACCTGTTCTGGATGCGCACCGTCGGAGCATGCTGCCTGGCCGTGGCCAACCTGCCCCAACCAACGATCGCGAAGGTGTCGGGCGTCGCCGTCGGCGCCGGCATGAACCTTGCGCTCGCTTGCGATCTCGTCGCCGCCGACACCACGGCCCGCTTCTCGGAGATCTTCTCCAAGCGCGGCCTGAGCGTTGACTTCGGCGGCACGTGGAGCCTGCCTCGACGCATCGGTCTGCACCGCGCCAAGGAGCTGGCGCTGCTCGGCGACATCATCGATGCCGCCGAAGCCGAGCGCCTCGGTCTCGTCAACCGAGTGGTTGCCCCCGGCCTGCTCGATGGCGTGGTCGGCGACTGGGCAGGGCGGCTGGCAGCCGGCCCGCCGATCGCCCTGGCGCAGACGAAGGCAATGCTCAACAACTCGTTCGCCGTCACGCTGGCTCAGGCCCTCGAGGCTGAGGGAGCGGCGCAGGCGTTGAACTTCACCACCAAGGACACGGTGGAGGCGTTGAACGCCTTCGTCGACAAGCGCGAGCCGCGCTTCGAGGGCCACTGACCACGAGCATCAATTCCGGCTCTCGCGTGCCATCGCTTGGTGTGGGGCGACACCTAGCCTGACCGACGTGTCCCGCCGCGCGGTCGTCGCCTCTCTCGCCTTCGGGGCTGCGACGCTCGTCGGTGCCCTGACGATGCTGGGCGGATCGCGGTCGAGCGCCGTGCCGCCGGTGACGTCCACGACGTTGTTCGCCACGACCACTACGGTGCCGGCCACCACCACCACCACGCTGCCGCCGTCCACGACCACGAGTACCACGCAGGCTCGCTCCACGACGCTTATCCCGATCCCGGCCGGGTGTACGACACCAGCTCCGGCTGCCGTCGTGTTCGTCGGCCAGCTCGTGGACCGCGACGACATCACGGCCCGCTACGAGCTGCGCCAAATCCGGACCGGAACTGCCGGGGAAAGGCTCCGTAGCAACCTGCTCGATGTGCGCTACGAGTCGGACACCAAGTACCTGACGGTCGGCAATCAGTACCTCGTCGGCGCGGCGATCGATCCCGATGACGACGTGCTGTTCTCGAAGGTGCGCTCCGAACAGCCGTTGTTCGGCGGCAACGAGATCGTCGACGTCGCAGAGACCGACATCGATTGCCCCCAGCTCGAGGATCCCGTGCGAACGCTGACCGTCACGGGGCGCAGCATCGATTCCGGCGTGCTGACGCCGATCAAGAGCTCGCAGGACCGGGTGCTGCGGGCGATCCTGGTGCCCCTCGTGGTCGGGGTCGGGGCCATCATCGGCCTCGCTCTCGTGCGTTGGATCCTCACTGGCGCGTGGCGTGGCGCCACCCTGGCCGTCGACGCCACACGCGAGTCGAGCCGCCGACGACGCTGGCGCTGATGCCCGCCGACGACGGGCGGCGGCGACGACTGTCAGCTCGAGAGCGTGCCGCCGGTGAGCACGTTCGCCGCCGCTCGTGCGAGCGCCTCCATGGCGAGGCGTTGGGGCAGTGGCCCGTAGGAGATGCGCGCAACGCCGGCCTGCTGCAGCTCGGCATGTGACGGCGTGCCGGGGAACCCGATGACGCTGACCTTCCGATCCCCGATCCCTGCGACGAGACGCTCGATGGTTGGCAGGTCGAGCATGCCGGGCACGAACACGCAGGCGGCGCCGGCCTCGAGGAATGCCCGACCTCGCTCGATGGCGTCGGCTACGACATCATGAGGATCGCGCTCGGCGGCACGGAGGAAGGCGTCCGTGCGGGCGTTGAGCACGAACGGGATACCGGCGGCCTCGCCAGCCGCAACGGCAGCTGCGACTGCGGCGACGGACTCGTCGAGCGGCTTCATCTGGTCCTCCAGGTTCGCTCCGACGATGCCGGCCTCGATGGCCCTGGCGATCGTCGTGCCGGCGTCGCCGTAGCCGGCCTCGAGGTCGGCCGTCACTGGCACGTCCACGGCGTCGGCGATGCGTCCGACCATGTCGAGCATCAACTCGAAGGGGATGTGCTCGCCGTCGGGGTAGCCGAACGTGCCGGCGATCGAGTGGCTGGCCGTGGCGAGCGCACGGCAGCCCGACACGCCGGCCACCGTCGTGGCGCTGTACACGTCCCACACGTTCGGGAGCACCAGCAGCTCCGGCGCCGCATGAAGCTCCAGTAGGGCGGCGGCACGATCGCGCAGATCCATGGCAGCGACGCTACCCAGCGTCAGATCGGGTCAGGCGCGTGCGGACTCGGCGCGGGCGCGGAGGTCCTTCACGGCGTGCTCGAGACCGTCGGGGTCGGCAAACAGCGAGCTGCCGGCAACGAGCACGTTGGCTCCTGCCCCGGCGGCGGCACCAACCGTGGCGGGACCGATGCCGCCGTCGACCTCGACATGCACGGTGTCGGCCAG
>JACDHN010000030.1 GCA_013821025.1 Acidimicrobiia bacterium
GCTGACGTGCGGCGTACGGTGCGCATGCCGGTGACAGCGACGCCATCTATGCGCCGACCGACGATGGTGTCAACAAGACCTCGCCGGACCGTCTCGACCTCGGGCAACTCTGGCACGACCGATCAGAACGTCGGTGACGCCGACGGCGACTGCGATGGAGTCGCCGTCAGCGTCACGCGTTCGCAGGCCTCTGCGGCCGCCACGCGTTCGGCTGCCTTCTTCGAGGTCCCTTCTCCCTCGCCGAGCACCTCGCCGTCCACGACGACCGTGGCGAAGAAGCGCTGGGCATGGTCGGGACCTTCGGACCGAACCTCGTACACCGGCGGACCCATGCCGGCAGATGCCACCATCTCCTGCAGTCGCGACTTCTCGTCGAGCTCGCCGAGGTTGATGGCGGCGGCATCGAGCCGTTCGGTCATGAGCCGCGTCACGACTGCCGCCGCAACAGCCGGACCGCTGTCGAGATACACAGCACCTATCACGGCCTCCAGGGCGTCCGACAGGATCGACGGCTTGTCGTGGCCGTTGGCGGCACGCTCGCCCCGGCCAAGCTTGATGTACGACCCCAGCTCGATGGAGCGGGCCACCTCGGCCAGGGCGGTGGCGTTGACGACGGCCTTGCGTATGTTCGTGAGCTGACCCTCGGGCAACTCGGGGTACCGGCGGAACACGAGGTCGGCGACGACGGCGCCGAGGATGGCGTCGCCCAGGAACTCGAGGCGCTCATTGCTGGGAGCATCGCCGTTCTCGGCACACCACGAACGATGTGCCAGAGCCTGGTCGAGGAGCGAGGCGTCGGCGAACGAGTGCCCGACGGCATCGATCAGCGCCTCGATCCCCACCAGCGTCGGGTCAGGTACGGGTGCGGTCGTAGACGTAGTCGACGGCGTCACGCACGGTCTTCAGGTCTTCGAGGTCCTCGTCTTCGATGCGGAACCCGGCGGTGCGCTCACCGATCTCTTCCTCCAAGCCCTCGACGAGCTCGATCAGGGCGAGTGAGTCGGCTTCCAGATCGTCGACGAAGGACTGCCCCTCGCTGATGGTGGACGGTTCGATCTCCAGGATGTCGGCGAGGCGGTCGCGGATGATCTCGAAGATCTCCTCCCGACCGATGGGGCCCTGGTCCACGTGCGTCTCGGCAGGCATGATGGGCGATCCTAGTGGCGGACTAGGCCGTGGGCCGTAGGGCGAGCCGCTGACGACGAGTGTTAGCTTCGGCGGCCAGGAGGTGCGCGATGCACGAGCTGGCGCTGGGCGAGGCGATCGTGGACACGGTGCGCCGGCACGCCGGAGGACGGAGCGTGCGGCGGGTCACGGCACGCATCGGACACATGCGCCAGGTCGTGCCCGACGCCCTGCAGTTCGCATGGGAGATGCTCACCGACGGATCCGATCTCGCCGGGTGCCGGCTCGAGATCGACCATGTTCCCGCGGTCATCACCTGCCGGGGGTGCGGATCCACGACAACGCTCGAGTTCCCGATCCTGTTGTGCGACGCATGCGACAGCGCCGATGTGGAGCTGGTCAGCGGCGAGGAGTTCCTGGTCGCCACGATGGACGTCGCCGAGGAGGTGAGCTCATCCTCGTCCACAACCACTGGGGATGATTCCGCAGTCAGTTGAGGGAGATGGCCTGGCGGATCTCGTCGATGATGCCGGCCCTCACCATCTCACCGGCCATCGTGATGCCGTTCTCCATGGCCCGCGGGCCCGAGGAGCCGTGAGAGATGATGCACACGCCGTCGACGCCGAGCAGGATCGCCCCACCGTACGTGTCCGGGTCGAGCGACTCGTACAGCGGCAGCAGCGCCGGCATCAACGCGTCGGCGTGCGGGCGGTACGACTCATCGGCTGCGAAGGCGTCCAGCAACGCCTTCACGACGGTCTTCATGCCGCCCTCGAGCGTCTTCAGCACGACGTTGCCGGTGAAGCCGTCGGTCACGATGACGTCGACGTCATCGGTCATGATGTCTCGGCCCTCGACGTTGCCGATGAAATCGATGTGCTTTGCCGACGCCATGAGCGGGTAGGTCTCCTTGCGCAGCGAGTCGCCCTTGCCAGGCTCCTCGCCGATCGACAGCAGGCCGACTCGGGGCTGGTCGACTCCGAAGCGGCGCCGGGAGTAGACGGTGCCCATCTGGGCGAACTGCACCAGCCATTCGGGCTGCACCTCGGCGTTGGCGCCGGCGTCGAGCAGCACCGTGGGCGTGGAGCCGGGCACCGGGATCGGCGTGGCGATGGCGGGACGCTTGACACCTTTGATCCGGCCCATTCGAAACAGCGCTGCGGCCATGGTGGCGCCCGTGTTGCCGGCTGAGATCATCGCCCCGGCGTTGCCTTTGCGGACCGTCTCGGCGGCCCGCACGAGGGTGGAGTCCTTCTTGCGGCGCACTCCCTGGGCGGGGTCCTCGTGCATACCGATGACCTCGTTCGCCTCCACCAGCGGCATGTCGCCGATCTCGATGCGATCGGCGAGATCCGACGGACCGACGAGCACGACGGGAGTGCCGGCGGCGAACGCACGGCGAGCGCCTTCCACGATGCGGTCGGGAGCGCCGTCACCGCCCATGGCGTCGACGGCGACGGGCAGCACGCGGCGACCCGCGTCAGGCCACGTCGATGACGACGCGGTCCTTGTACCACCCGCACGACGGGCACACGGTGTGTGGCAACTTGGCGTTGCCGCAGCGTGGGCACAGGCTGCGAGCTGGTGCGTCCAGCTTCCAGGCGCCGGCGCGCCGGCTGCGGGTCTTGGACTTCGACTTCTTCTTCTTCGGAACTGCCACGGATCGTCTCTCTCGTGCGTTGTGGGCCAATGCAGGCTAACGGTGACCGCTACCGTTCCCCTACCGAATCGTCGCCGAGCTGGTCGAGCGCGGCCCAGCGGGCATCGAGCGGACCGGCCCCGCAGTCGCAGGCCTCGGCGTTGCGGTCGACACCACACGACGGGCACAGCCCTGCGCATTCAGGGCGGCACAGCGGAGCGTCGGGCAGGGCCAGCAGCACGGCCTCGCGAACGAGCGCCGCCAGGTCGAGCTGACCGTGTTCGATGGGAAAGAACTCCTCGTCTGGCGGATCGGCCACGAACGTCTCAGATGTCGTCACGGTCAGAGTCCGGTCGATCGCAGTGAGGCAGCGCACGCACTCGGTGCGCGACCCCACGCGGATCTCACCGGCGGCGAGCACCCGGTCGAGCGTTGACGTGAGGACGATGGAGACGTCGACGTCACCGTGCAATCGCGGATCGGCGAGCTCCACCTCGTCGAGGCTGAGGTGGGCCGCGACGATTCGAGTGGCACCCGGTTCGCGCAGCAGTTCGGCGGCGTTGACCACGAGTGCCCGGCGCTGGGAATGGGGCGCGCCCCGATCGGTGATCGGCATGCCGGCGCTCAGCGGTCTTGGTCGAAGAAACCCTTTGTCGGGTCGTCGACGTCATCGAAGCTCACCGGGGCCGGGGCACCGATGGACAGACGCTGACGGCCGGCGCCGACCGTCTTGGAGAGCTTGTCGAGCAGGATCTCGAAGCTGCCGAGGCGCTGATCGAGGAAGTCCTCGGTCTCGTGGCGCAGGCGGCGGGAGTCGGTCTCAGCTGCTTCCATGACCTGACGGGCACGCTGCTCGGCGGCGCGCACGACCTCCGTTCGCTGCACCATCCGTTCGGCCTGGACCCTGGCCGCTTCCAGCAGCTCATCGGCCTCGCGCCGGGTCTTCGCCACGAACTCCTGGCGCTCCTTCAGCATCCATCGAGCCTGGCGCAACTCGTCTGGCAGCCGTGCCAAGGCGTCTTCCAACAGTTCCACGATCTCATCGCGGTCGATGCGAGGCGATGACGACAACGGCATCGTCGGCGCCGTCGCAATGATGTCGACGGCCCGGCGGAGCATGGTCTCGGCGTCGCCGACGTAGCCCTGCGCCGACTGGGGCTCGGAGTACTCGTCGTCGATCTCCTCGTACTCGTCGTATTCCTCATATTCGTCGTACTCGTCGTAGCCCTGCTGCGGCGCGGCGACCTGCCGATCGTTGGCGCGCCCACCGTCGCGGGGACGCACATTGAACGACTGCTCGTACGTCGGGTCGTAGGGGTTCGGGTTGCGAGGATCGTAGGTCATGTTGTGACAGTCATCTCGGTGTCCGATCGGCCGCATCGGACGGGTACAACGTTCGCAGGGCGCCGGCCACCGACGCCGGCACCATGTGGTCGACTGCTCCACCGTAGCGGGCGATCTCACGGACGAAACGGCTGCTGATGTAGGCGAGTGCCGGTCGGCACGGCACGTACACGGTGCGGATGCCCGTCACCGTCTGGTTTGTGTGTGCCATCTGTTGCTCGATGTCGAAGTCGCCGGCGTTGCGCAGGCCCTTGACGATGAAGTCCACGCCGGCGTCGCGTGCGGCGTCGACGGCGAGCCCAGCGAACGACCGCACCTCCACGGCACCGGCGGTGGGGCCGCCAGCAGCAACCGCCTGCTCGATCATCGCCATCCGCTCGTCGACACCGAACATTGACGACTCCTTCTCCAGGTTGTGCATCACCGTGACGACGACATCGCCGAACAGTTCGGCGGCCTGGTCGATCACATCGAGATGACCGAAGTGCGGCGGGTCGAAGCTCCCTGGGTACAGCACACGGCTCATGGAGCCGCCAACGTTAGTTCTCTTGGGCGGTGCAGAAAGCGACCCACGTGCGCCCGTAGCGGCGGGAGCGGATCACCGACCACGGCGAGGACGGATGAAGCTCGCGGCCCGACTCGGCAACGACGAAGGGCAACGGGTCGAGCGACGCCAGCGTCTCGAACACCCCGTCCCAGCGCTCGAAGTCGTACGGCGGATCGACGAAGACGAGCATCCCTTCTTCATCACCCTTCTTGTCAGCATTCTTGTCGGACGGGCCACCGAGTTGCTGACTCAAACGGGAGAGGACGGTGGGATTCGAGGCATCGGCCTCCTCGACGCGACAGCGGCGTCCCAGGTCGAGAGCGTCGATGTTGGCGTGCAACGCCCGCAGCGCTGCGCGACGGTTCTCGACGAACGTGACGTCGGCGGCTCCACGAGACAGCGCCTCGATGCCGAGCGCCCCCGTGCCGGCGAACAGGTCGAGCACCTGCGCATCGAGCACGACATCGAGGCTGCGAAGGGCATTGAACATGGCCTCACGGACCTTGTCGGTGGTCGGGCGCGTGGCGTCGCCCGGCGGGGCCACGAGCTTGCGGCCCTTCAACTCTCCGGCGACGACGCGCATCGCCAGAAGGCTACGGGCGCGTCGCGGCCTGGAACCGCAGCCGCGGAACGTGCACACTGGAGGCGTGCTGGAACCCGATCCCGCGATCACCTGTATCGACTGTGGCGGCCGAGCCCACCTGTTGACAACGCCTCGCGAGGATGGTCGCTGGGAACCCGGTGACGTCGTCGCCTACCGCTGCGAGGACTGCCTCGACCGCTGGGACCTGGTGCTTGACGACGACGCCATCGATGACGAGCAGTAGCCCCGCCGCTCAGTCCTCGTCGAGCACGTAACGCGGTCCTGGACCGCGTCGTGCGGCTCGGTCGTCGGGGTTCAAGAGTTGACAAACGCGTAGCGACAGGCAGCCGCAGCCGATGCACCCGTCGAGGCGATCACGGAGACGTTCCAGCACGGCGATCTGGGAATTGATGCGCGGCCGCCACGATGTCGAGAGACGGTGCCAGTCCCGTTCGTTCGGTGTGCGGTTCTCGGGGAGCGACGCCAGCGCCGTGCGGATCTCATCCAGGCTCAGGCCGACTTGTTGGGCGACGCGGAGGAACGACACGCGCCGCAGCGTCTCACGGGCGTAGCGGCGCTGCCTTGCCGACGAACGGGTGGCGTGGATCAGTCCTTCCGCTTCGTAGAAGCGCAACGCAGAGGCGCTGACGCCAGTTCGTTCGCTCAGCGCGCCGATCGTCAGTAGATCAACGTTCACGTTGACGGACGCTACAGCGTCATTTGCTCAACTTCAAGTGACATTGAACAATTAGGAGCGGGTGAGGTACTCCTGACGCTCGGCGACGAGCAGGTCGACCTCGTCGCGCAGGAGTGGGTGGACCGACAGCTCGGGGTCGTCGCCGACGATGTCGAACGCCGCGGTCCTGGCCGCCTCCACGAGATCCCGGTCGCGCCCTAGCGAGGCCAGGCGCAGATCGCTGCGCCCCTTCTGGGCGGTATCCATCAGCGTGCCCTCGCCGCGCAGCGCCAGGTCGACCTCGGCCAGTTCGAAGCCGTCGGTGGACGCCACGAGCGCCGACAGCCGAGGGTTGTCCTCGGTCGGCTGGGCGGTGACGAGCCAGCAGCGCGAGGCGTGGCACGCCCGCCCGACGCGGCCGCGCAGCTGGTGTAGCTGGGCGATGCCGAAGCGGTCGGCGTCGAGGATCACCATGACCGTGGCGTTGGCGACGTCGACGCCGACCTCGATCACCGTCGTCGCCACGAGCACGTCGAGTTCGCCGCGCCGGAACGCTGCCATCACCGCCTCCCGCTCGGGCGCCGGTACCCGGCCGTGCAGCAGACCGAGTCGCACACCCTTCAACTCACCCGTCGACAACCCGGTGAACGTCTCCTCGGCGGAAGCCACCTGAAGCTTTTCGCTCTCGTCGATGAGCGGGCACACGACGTAGGCCTGGCGGCCGTTGGCCACAGCGTTGCGTACGTCGTCCCACACGGGCTCCTGCTGGAGCGGCCCGTTGGCCCACGACGTCTCGATCGGGGTGCGACCGGGAGGCAGCTCGTCGAGGACGCTGACGTCGAGGTCGCCATAGACCGTCATCGCCGCCGTTCGCGGGATGGGCGTCGCCGTCATCACCAGCAGGTCGGGCACGGTCTCACCGGCCTTGGCCCGCAATGCGGCTCGCTGCTCGACGCCGAAGCGGTGCTGCTCGTCGACGACGGCCAGACCAAGGCTGCGGAACTCGACACCGACCTGAATGAGAGCATGTGTGCCAACCAAGAGGTCAACCTCACCGGCGGCCAGACCGGAGAGCACACTCGCCCGTTCTGCACCCGTCACGCGGTTCGTCAACAGCTCGACCCGCAGCGGTCTATCGGGGAACAGCGTGCCGTCGCTGGGCACGTTCACGCCGTCGAGCAGTGCCAAGATCGATGTGAAGTGCTGCTCGGCAAGCACCTCCGTCGGCACCATCAGTGCCCCCTGATGGCCGCCGTCGATAGCAGCAAGAAGTGCCGACACGGCAACAACGGTCTTGCCGGCGCCCACGTCGCCCTGTAGCAGGCGGTGCATCGGGAACGGCTGATCGAGGTCGGCGGCGATCTCGGCGAACGCACGCCGCTGAGCGCCGGTCAGCGGGTACGGCAGCGAGGCGTGGAACTGCTCCACGAGCGGCGGCGCGTCGTGGGCCTGCCTGTAGCGCACGCCGCGGCCGGCCAGCTCGATGGCCCGCTTCTGGCGGACAAGTGCCAGTTGCACCCGCAGCAGCTCGTCGAACGCCAGACGCCGGCGGCCACGGCGCTGCTCGTCCATCGACTCGGGCCCGTGGATCCCGAACAACGCGTCCTGGCGCCCCATCAGGCGGTGGCTGTCGAGCACGCCGGCAGGCACGGGGTCGGCGATGCCTCGGGGACGGCAGCGCTCGAGCGCATTCTCCACCCAACCGGCGAGCTCCCACGTGGTGAGCTGGGCCTTCTCGCTCTGGGGATAGATGGCGACGATGCGCCCCGTGCGGTCGCCGATCAGGTCGACGATCGGGTTCGTCATCTGCAGCCCACCGCGATACGTATCGGCCTTGCCGAACAGGGCGACGGTGAGCCCCTCGTGGAGCTGGCGCTGGCGCCACGGCTGGTTGAAGAACACGACGTTCATGCGGCCCGACCCGTCGCCGACCACCACATCGACCATCGTTCTCCGATTTCGGGTCGTGCGCTTCGACACGGACCGCACCGACACCAGCACCAACGCCTCCTCACCCACGGTGAGATCGGCGATGTGGGCCTCGTTCGTGCGGTCGACCCAGCGGCGGGGATACGTCATCAACAGATCGAGCACGGTGTCGATGCCAACGGACCCCAGCGCCACCCGTTTCTTGGGTCCGACGCCCGTCAAGCGGTCGACCTCGAGACGATCCAGCTCCCGCAACGTCAGCGGAGCGTTAGTCACTGGACTTCACACGAGCGACGGAGCGCCAGCGGAGGAGCGACCAGAGACGGCCTGCGTGGCCGGGGAACGCAAGCGACCGGCCAGAGGTCACTCGACGCCGATGAGGTAGGGATAGAGCGGCTGGTCGCCCCGGTGCACCTCTGCCTCGAGCCCGGCGCCGGCTACCCACTGCTCGATTGCTGCGGTGGCTGCGACCGTGGCATCGGCGCCGGCCACGACGGTGACGAGCTCGTGACCATCGTCGACGAGTTGCTCCAGCAAGGCCACGACGATCTCGTCCAGCGACGGTGCCACGGCGACGACGCCGTCGCCTCGCACGAGCGCGATCCAGTCGCCCTCCTCGACGGGGCCGGCATCCGTCTTCGTCGCCCGCACAGCGCGGGTCACCTCGCCGGTGGTGATGCCGACGATGGCCGCCGACATCGACTCGGCGTTCGTGGCGGCGTCGACCCCTGGGTCGTAGACGATCAGTGCCGCCAGCGCCTCAGGCATCGAAACCGTTGGCACGACGACGACGGTCTTCGAGGTCAGCGCATCGACCTGCTCGGCAACGGGGATGATGTTCTTGTTGTTCGGCAGCAGGATGACCTCGTCGGCGTTGACGCGCTCGACGAAGTCGAGCAGCTCGGCCGTAGAAGGGTTCATCGTCTGGCCACCGGTTACGACGCCCTGCACACCGAGCTGCACGAACAGCTCGGCCAAGCCGGGCCCGCTCGCTACCGCGACCACGGCGCTGTCGAGAGCGGGCAACCCGACGACGGAGCGTGGCGGCGCCGAGGCGGCGATCGGGATCGTGGCCGCTCCGAGAGCGGCAGCCTGGCGGCGGTCGTGCTCAGCGGCCACCTCACCGAACAGATCCGTGACCCGGATCTGCTGGGGCCGCCCGTCGAGGGCGATGGCCGACTCGATGGCGGCGCCGATGTCGTTCGTGTGGACGTGGCAGTTGAACATGCCGTCGCCGCCGACGACGACGATCGAGTCTCCGATCTTTTCCCATGACGTCTTGAACTCGTCGAGGCGCTCGTCGGCCAGGGCCATCAAGTACATCACCTCGTACCGGAGGTCGGCGATGGAGCCGTCGGCGGCGGAGGCGATGTCGACGGCGCGAGGATCGAGCACCGGCAGGGAGGCGTCGATCTCGGATTCCGGCAGTGGCTCGCCATCGACCACGTGGAGGGCGGCGTCGAGCAGCAGCAGGAACCCGGCACCTCCGGCATCGACGACGCCGGCTTCCTTGAGCACCGCCAGCAGCTCCGGTGTGCGTTCCAGAGCCGCGCGGCCGGCGTCGCGGGCGGCCCGCAGCACGTCGACCAGGCTGCCACCGACGCTGGCGGCTTTCTTGGCGCCCTCGGCGCTCTCTCGAGCGACGGTCAGGATGGTGCCCTCGATCGGCTTCAGCACGGCCTCATAGGCGGCCGTACTCGCCGCCTGGAGGGCGTCGGCCACCTGCGACGCCGACGCCTTGGCGGAGTTGACGAGCGCCGCCCGCAGCGTGCCAGCCAGGCCGCGCATGATCTGGGACAGGATGACCCCCGAGTTGCCGCGGGCGCCCATGAGCGATCCATGGCTGATGGCATCGCAGGTCTCGGCGCCCGACTCTGGCGTGTCCGCCAGCTCAGCGACGACGGCATCGAGCGTGCGGGACATGTTCGTGCCGGTGTCGCCGTCGGGGACCGGGTAGACGTTCAGCCGGTTGATCCGCTCGGCATGCGTGCGAACGGCGTCACGAAACGCGGTGATCGTGTCGCGCAACGCAGCAGCGTCGAGAAACTCGAGTGTCGGCACGCCGACATCGTAATGAGAGGGTCACTCGCCAGATGTCAAAGGGCGCCTCGGTTGCGGTGCCGGTCATCGTTCCCGCTGATGGAACGGGCCGGCTAAACCGATCCGCTGATAGGCTGTGACCCACTTCTGCGGTGACAAACACCGCCCGAAACCCGAGAACGTTGGAGCACGTGCAATGGCCGCTGTGTGTCAAGTGTGTGGCAAGAAGCCCTCGTGGGGTATGTCCGTGTCGCACTCCCACCGGCGCACGAAGCGGCGCTGGAACCCGAACATCCAGCGTGTCCGGGCGCTCGTCAACGGGTCGCCAAAGCGCATTGACGTGTGCACCGGGTGCATCAAGTCCAACAAGATCGTCAAGGCCGGTTGAGCCACGCTCATGCAGGGCGTGATCAAGTCCTACGATCCCGGTACCGGCGACGGCATCGTGATGTGTGACACCGACTTCGCCGATTACAACTTGGCCACCGACGCCCTCGACGGCTCCATCTTGCGGATGCTTCGTCCCGGGCAGCGTGTCCTGTTCGAGCTGAACGACCACGGCAATGCCACGACACTGCGCCTCGGATCAGAGGTCGACATGAAGACGCCCGGCCATTAGGTCGGGCGCTCGCCGTTCTACCGAACGCAGTGTGATCCACCGGTTCCGACGAGGAGCAACTCAACGATGAGCGCAACCACCACGAACACCCGATTGCAGCAGTGGGTTTCCGAATGGGCAGAACTGCTGCAGCCGACCGACATCTACTGGTGCGACGGGACGGCCGAGGAGTACGAGCGCCTTTGCCGGGAACTGGTCGCCAGTGGCACCTTCACCACGCTCGACGAGGCCAAGCGTCCCAACAGCTATTGGGCCCACTCCGATCCTGGTGACGTCGCTCGCGTCGAAGACCGTACGTTCATCTGCTCGGCCTCCGAGGACGACGCCGGTCCCAACAACAACTGGCGCCAGCCCGACGAGATGCGCGAGCAGATGCGAGGCCTGTACTCGGGAGCGATGAAGGGCCGCACCCTTTACGTGGTGCCGTTCTCGATGGGACCGCTCGGTTCCAAGATCGCCCATATCGGTGTGCAGCTCACCGACTCTGCCTACGTGGCCGTGTCGATGCGGATCATGACCCGCATGGGCCAAGGCGCGCTCGACGTGCTCGGCGACGGGCAGTGGGTGCCTTGCCTGCACTCGGTGGGCGCTCCCCTTGCCAAAGGCGAGGCCGACGTGCCATGGCCGTGCGACGCCGACAACAAGTACATCGTCCACTTCCCCGAGACTCGTGAGATCTGGTCGTACGGGTCTGGCTACGGCGGCAACGCCCTGCTCGGCAAGAAGTGCTTCGCCCTGCGCATCGCCTCGGTGATGGCCCGTGACGATGGTTGGCTCGCCGAGCACATGCTGATCCTCAAGCTGACCAACCCCGAGGGCACGTCCAAGTACATAGCCGCCGCGTTCCCGTCGGCGTGCGGCAAGACCAACCTGGCGATGATCGTGCCGACCGTCGAAGGCTGGACGGCCGAGACCGTCGGCGACGACATCTGCTGGATGAAGTTCGGCGAGGACGGCCGGCTGCACGCCATCAACCCAGAGGCAGGTTTCTTCGGCGTCGCCCCAGGCACCAGCAACGAGACGAACCGCAACGCCATGGAGACGATGTGGGGTAACTGCATCTTCACCAACACGGCGCTCAGCGATGAGGGCGACGTGTGGTGGGAGGGCATGACGAAAACGCCGCCGGCCCACGCCACGGATTGGCGGGGCGACGAGTGGACGCCGGAGGTCGACACCCCGGCTGCTCACCCCAACGCCCGCTTCACGGCGCCGGCCGAGCAGTGCCCATCGATCGCCCCCGAGTGGGAGGACCCCGACGGCGTGCCGATCTCGGCCATCATGTTCGGCGGCCGCAGGGCGTCGACGGTGCCGCTCGTTACGCAGGCCTTCGACTGGGAGCACGGCGTGTTCCTCGGCTCGATCATGGCGTCGGAGACGACGGCCGCCCAGCAGGGCGAGGTCGGCAAGCTGCGCTTCGACCCCATGGCGATGCTGCCGTTCTGCGGTTACAACTTCGCCGACTACTTCGCCCACTGGCTGACGATCGGCAAGGCCACCGACGCTGAGAAGCTGCCGAAGATCTTCTTCGTGAACTGGTTCCGCCGAGACGCCGACGGACGGTTCCTGTGGCCGGGCTTCGGGGAGAACAGCCGGGTGCTGAAGTGGGTGTTCGAGCGCACCGATGCCGGCGCCAACGGAGACGGCGCGCGCCAGACACCGATCGGTATCCTGCCCACGTCAGAGGCGATCGACACAGCAGGAGCCGATATCCACCCCGCCGATCTGGAGAAGATCCTGACCATCGATCGCGAGGGATGGCACGATGCCATTCCCCAGATCCGGGAGCACTACGCCCAGTTCGGTGACAAGTTGCCGGCGGCGCTACCGATGGCGCTCGACACACTCGAAGCCCGCCTCAACTGATCCTCGATGTGCTGCTGAGGTTCCAGCTCGGCAGGGCACGGGCGAGGTCTCGGGGGCCGAACACGCGGATCTGTTCGAGGCGTAATGCTTCGTTCCATTCGATCTCGCCGAGGTGCCAGCGGGCGAGCGTCATGGCATCGGTCTCGACGACGAGGTCTTCGTCGAATCGGGGCGGCTTCGTGCACAGTTCTGTTCTTCTCATCTCCTCCGACGTCGGTTTCACTGACGGCGTGGCCACTACGAGCCATCGGCGAAAGGATGGAAGAGATGCACAAGGAAGCAATCTCCAGTGGCAGTGCGAGACGGTGGGGGCCGTTGTTCGGGTCGGGCGCCAAGGTCTGGGCGGACACGTGGGAAGGCCCACAAGGTTGGGGTGGACCGGCGTACCACCACGTCATGACCGGGGCCGCCATCGGGGACGGGACCAGGGTGCTCGATTGTGGTTGCGGTG
>JACDHN010000199.1 GCA_013821025.1 Acidimicrobiia bacterium
CGCCACCTTGCGCCCCGGCGAGGCGAGCATCGCCCATGGAGGTGTGCTCTTCCTCGACGAGCTGGGAGAATTCGCTCCTTCTGTGCTCGATGGTCTGCGGCAGCCGCTGGAGGACGGCGTTATCCGCGTCGCCCGAGCCAACATTCGCGCAACGCTGCCGGCACGGTTCCTCTTGATCGGAGCGACCAACCCGTGCCCGTGCGGCGAGGCCGCGCCCGGCGCCTGCGCATGCGGAGCGACGGCGAAAGCCAAGTACGTGCGGCGCTTCTCAGGACCCTTGCTCGATCGCTTTGATCTGCGGGTACCGGTTCACATGCCCGGTGTCGACGCGTTGGTGGCCGGCGATCGCGGTGAGCCGACCGCGTTGGTCGCCCGGCGGGTTGCCGCAGCCCGGCGACGCTCGCTCGACCGGGCCGGGGTGCTGAACGGCGCCCTGGCGCCCGACGACTTAGACCGTCACGCTCCCATCGATCACGACGCCCGCGCCCTGTTGCGAGCCGAGATCGAAAGAGGTCGGCTGACCGGACGCGGGTACCACAGGATCCGTCGCGTCGCTCGCACCATCGCCGATCTGCGTGGTGAGCCGCCCGATGTCATCGGCGCCGAGATCGTTGAAGAGGCACTGCAGTTCCGGGTTCGCCTTCGCTCCCCAGTTCCAGGGAGGGTGGCGTGAGGCGGGTGGCGGCCGGCCAACAGGTGCTTGACGCGCAGGCGGCGGCGAAGATGGCATCGGCGCCTGAAGGAGCGCCGCCTGATCCTCAGCGGACCGGCGCGTTGGCGGCGTTGGCGTCGCTCGACGGACTGGGGCATCGTCGCCTGCGGGCTGTGCTGGCGCATCATGCTCCCGACGAAGCGCTCGGCGTCATCGCCGGCACGCATCATGCGCACCAACTCGTTGCCCGGCTGTTCCCGGTCGAATCGGTGGCCGGCTGGCGCCGCCAGCTCGAGGCCTGTCCGCCCGACCTCTGGAGCGAGCGGTGCCAGGCCGGACGGATCACGGCCCTCACGGCCGGTGACGCTTCGTTCCCCGCCTCGCTGCGCGCTGACCAGTTCCCACCGGCCGTGCTGTTCGTCATCGGGACGCTCGGCGGGCTGGCCCGGCGGCGGGTCGCCATCGTCGGGACGCGCAACGCCACATTGCACGGTCGGCAGTTCGCCGCACGACTGGGACGAGACCTGGCCGCCGAAAACGTCACGATCGTGTCGGGGTTGGCCCGTGGCATCGATGCCGAGGCCCATCGCGGCGCTCTCACCATCGCCGACGCCGCAGTCATCGGCGTGGTCGGCAACGGGCTCGATCGGCCATACCCACGCCAGAACGCGCAGTTGTGGGCTCAGGTCTCTGAGCACGGAGCCTTGCTGTCGGAATGGCCGCCTGGCACGGCACCCGACGCATTTCGCTTCCCGTTGCGCAACCGGATCCTCGCCGCTCTTTCAGAGGTGGTCGTCGTCGTCGAGAGCCGCGAGACCGGCGGCAGCCTGATCACGGCCGTCGAGGCGGCGGAGCGCGGAATCACCGTGATGGCAGTGCCCGGCGACGTCCGGGCGCGCGGAGCGAGGGGCACGAACGCGCTGATCGGCGACGGTGCCATCCCGGTGACCAACGTCGACGACGTGCTCACCGCGTTGAGCATCGACACTCGCCGGCAGCGGGCGACGACGTTCGATCCCAGGCCCCTCCCGCGAGGCGTCGATGCCGATGTGCTGGAACGGGTGCGGCGCCTGCCGTGCACGCTCGATGAGGTCGTCACCGAGTTCCAGCTCCCGATCACCGCGGCTGCCATGACCATGGCTCGTCTAGAGCGCAGCGGGTGGGTCTACGAGCTGGGCGGCTGGTTCGAGGCTGTCGATCCATCGTTGGAGTCGTCGTGAGCGAATACCCTGCATGTCATGGCCGAATCCGGGGTCGCCGACGTCCAGAGCGACTGCGACGGCTGGCTGCTCGACCGATTCGCCGCTTCGTTGACGGCGCTGTCGGCCAACTCCGTGGCCGCGTACCGCAGCGATGTGCGGTCATTCGCCGGCTGGGCGCAGCGATCTGGTGTCGCCGAGCCATCGGGTGTGACGCGCACGATGGTGCGCCGCTACCTGGCCTTCCTGACAACACGGCAGTACGCCCGTCGGTCGATCGCTCGCAAGGCCGCCTCGCTGCGGCGGTATTTCACCTGGTGTTCGGTCGAGGGGCTCGTTCCGGTCGATCCGACCGTCGGCGTCCAGGTGGCGGGGGGCGATGGACGGCTCCCGAGGGTGCTCGACCAGCGCGACCTGACGGCGCTGCTCGACGGACCGTTCGAGGCCGACGACGGGCCCCCGTGGCGGCGTCGTCGCGACGACGCCGTGCTCGAGATCATGTACGGCTCGGGAGTGCGGGTGGGCGAGCTGTGTGGCCTCGACGTCGGCGCGCTCGACCTTTTCCAGCATGCGGCCACGGTGTGGGGCAAGGGTTCCAAGCAGCGGCGCGTGCCGCTCAGCGACCCGGCCGTCGCCGCGATAGCTGCATGGTTGATGGTTCGCTCGGACGCCGTAGGCGACTGCGAGCGGGAGATGGCATTGTTCTTCAACGAGCGGGGACGACGTCTGTCGCCGCGCGACGTGCGACGAATCGTCGACCGCCGCTCGGCGACGCCCACGCACCCGCACGCGCTCCGCCACAGCTTCGCCACCCATCTCCTCGATGGGGGTGCCGATCTGCGGGCGGTCCAGGAGCTGCTGGGCCATGTCGATGTCGCCACCACGCAGCGTTACACGCACGTCAGTCGCGAGCGCCTGCGCACGGCGTACAAAGCCGCCCACCCGCGGGCATGAGCGCCGCGACGGTCCCCGATGCCGACCTGGCGCGTCTATGGGATCGGTGGACCCGCCAGCGATCCTTGGACGCTCGCGATCAGCTCATCGTGCACTATTCGGCGTTGGTCAAGTTCGTGGCTGGTCGGCTGGGAATCGGCAACCATCCAACGGTCGACGCCGCCGATCTCGTGAGCGCCGGCATCTTCGGGCTGATCGATGCCATCGAGCGATTCGAACCTGAACAGGGCTACAGGTTCGAGACCTTCGCCGCCCCTCGCATCCGGGGTGCGATATACGACGGGTTGCGAGAGCTCGACTGGGTGCCGAGGTCGGTGCGTGCCAGGGCACGCCAGATCGAAGGCGCCATCTCCGGCTTCGAGAACCGCCAGGGGAGGGCGCCGTCCGAGCCCGAGCTGGCATCGGCGCTGAGCATCGACGTCGCCGAATTGGCCGAGTGGGTGTCGTCCGTGGCGTCGACGGCGATCGGCCCGCTCGACCGGGCGCTCGACGCCGGCGCCGAGCCGTCGGCACTCGACGGTCGGGCACCACCGCAGCCGTCGGCCGTCGTAGAAGACCACGAGGTTCGCACGGTCATGCGTCGGGAGCTGCGGCGGCTGCCCGAGAGGGAGAAGCTGGTGCTCGGCCTGTACTTCGACGAAGGCCTGACCCTGGCCGAGATCGGTGAGGTGCTCGGCGTATCCGAGAGTCGGGTGTCGCAGATCCGCATCACAGCCGTGATGCATCTGCGGGCCAGGCTCAGCGCCGGCGGCCTGACCTGACACGGCGCCGTCGTTCCGGACGGTGCCCGACGACGGAGGTCCTCATGGGATTCCTGATGTCATTGCTGATCACCGGCTGCCTCGCTCCTCCCGTCGAGGCGCCGATCGTCGACCCGTTTCGCCCGCCGACTTGTGTGTGGTGCCCTGGTAATCGGGGCATCGAGTTCGGGCCCACGCTCGGTCACGACGTGTTGGCGGCGTCCGCCGGCACGGTCAGCTTCTCGGGCCGCGTCGCCGGTGTGCTGTACGTCGTGCTCCAGCACCCCGACGGCACGCGCACGACATACGGCGGGCTGCTCGCCACGGGGCGCTGGCGAGGCGAGCACGTGGCGCTTGGCGAGACGGTCGGCACGGGCGGGTTCACGCTGCACTTCGGGCTGCGACGGGGCGATGACTACCTCGATCCCACCCCGATGTTGGGCCGCTTGGCGCGACGGGCGCGGCTCGTGCCTGTCGACGGGACCCCCGCTCGGCCCGCCGGTGACCAGGTGCGCTGCGTTGCCGAAGGCGGCTGACGTGATCGGCGACCCGAGTCCGCTCCGTTCAGCTGCCCAGGTGCCCACCGACGATGGCGGCGGTCGCTTCATCGGCCGGATGGAACAGCTCGACGTGAAGCTCGTCGAGCGTGATGTCCACAGGTGTTCCGAAGGAGGTGTTCGTGGAGAACCACGACTGCACCATCGCATCGTCGCCGTCGCCGACTCGCAGCCGTAGTGGCACGATCACGGCGGGTGTGTCGCTGCGGGTGCGCCAGGCGCCGTCCAGGCCGGCCAGGCTGCGATAGCACGAGACCTCCGCGAGCAACGACTGCAGCGACGCGTCCCGCGTTACCGCCACCTGGCGCGCCAGCGTCGACAGCAGATGATGCGCCCACTCGTCGAGGTTCTCGATGCGCGATGCCATCCCGTCGGGGTGCAGCGTCACCCGGTAGATGTTGAGCGGAGGGCCGAGCAACTCCTCGGCGACGCCGGCCAGGAAGCCCTGGGCGCCGTTGTTGGCGAGCACGGCGTTCCAGCCCCGGTCCACGACGATGGCCGGATATGGGTCGTGGGCCCGGATCAGCTCGCCGAGCGCAAGGCGCACATTGGCGAGGGCACTGTCGTCGAGCGGCGTGGCCCGGTAGCGCGGGGCGTAGCCCGCCGCCAACAGCAACGCGTTGCGCTCGCGCAAGGGCACGTCGAGGTGCTCGGCCAGCGCCAGCACCAGCTCTGGTGAAGGGCGCGACTTGCCGGTCTCGACGAAACTCAAATGTCTCGTGGAGACGCCGACGTCGATGGACAGATCCATCTGGCTGCGACGCCGGTCCTGTCGCCAATCGCGCAGCATCGCACCGACCGTCGCCGTGCTGGTGCTCACGTGCTGCAAGTTAGGCGGCGGTCGCCGTCTCGGGGACGAACCCGATGATGCGGTGCAGCTTGCCGTCGCTGTCGTACTTGGCGACGTCGAGGCCGCTGATCGTGGGCTCGGCGCCTGGCTCGCCGAGCGCCCAGTTGAAGCGCACCAGGTCATGGTGCATGTCGACGTCGCTCGTGCGCCGCATCATGAGGCCTGGAAACTGGGACTGCACGGCGACGATCATGGCGTCGTACGCTTCGCGGCCGTCCGCCTCCAGCATCGGATCGCGATACCAGATGTCGGCACCAAGGGCGGCGTCGATCAGCGTCGCCCGCTTGGTGACGTCGGTCTCGTTCCAGCTCTCGAGGTAGGTGTCGATCACGGTGGTGTCGATCGTGCCGGTGTCGGGACTTGTGGTCGGGGCAGTGTTCGTCATGGCTTCCACGATGACCGAGGGTCCAGCCAGAGTCGATGACCCGTCAGGTCATGGAACGTAACGTGCTGGCTGGGCCGCCGTGGCGGGTACACTCGGTCGCTGCTCGCCCGGTCGACCACCGAGGCGTGCAGGCATGTCCGTCCACCATTCAGTACCTGCGCTCACTGC
>JACDHN010000200.1 GCA_013821025.1 Acidimicrobiia bacterium
ACTCGGGCGGCGACGTAGAGGGGGGCAACAAGCTCTACTACCACCTGACCCTGCTGGCCGAGAACAACCAGGGGTACGCCAACCTGCTGAAGCTCTCCAGCCTTGCGTTCCTCGAGGGGTACTACTTCAAGCCCAGGATGGACTGGGAGCTGCTCGAACGACACCACGAAGGCCTGATCGCCACCACCGGCTGCCTCGGTGGGCACGTGCTGCAAGCCCTGCTGCGCGACGACCAGGCCGGTGCGCTCGCCGCCGCCGGCCGGCTGCAGGACATTTTCGGGCGCGACAACCTGTTCGTCGAGCTGCAGGACCACGGTCTCGCCGACCAGCGCCGCACGAATCCCAAGCTGCTCGAGGTCGCCAAGCAGCTCGGAGCGCCGCTGCTGGCCACGAACGACTCGCACTACACCCATCGGGAGGATCACGAGGCGCACGACGCCTTGCTGTGCGTGCAGACCAATGCCGAGCTGTCGGACACGAAGCGCTTCAAGTTCGAGGGCCAGGAGCACTACCTGAAGAGCGCCTCGGAGATGCGTTACTTGTTCCGCGAGGTGCCAGAGTCGTGCGACAACACGCTCTGGATCGCCGAGCGCGCCGACGTGCAGATCGAGTTCGGCAAGGTGCAGCTGCCCGAGTTCCCGCTGCCAGAAGGTGTCGCCGACGACAAGACCTATCTCGAGCAGCTGACGTGGCAAGGTGCTCGCCAGCGCTGGGGCGACGACCTTCCTCAACAGGTCGTAGAGCGGATCGCCTACGAGCTCACGGTGATCTGCGACATGGACTTCGCTGCCTACTTCCTGATCACGTGGGACCTGATCCGCTTCGCCCGCGAGTCGCAGATCCGGGTCGGTCCCGGGCGAGGATCCGCCGCAGGATGCGCCGTCGCCTACTCGTTGCGCATCACTGACATCGATCCGATCGCCAACGACCTGTTGTTCGAGCGGTTCCTCAACCCGAGCCGCATCTCGATGCCCGACATCGACATGGACTTCGACTCGCGCCACCGCGACACGTTGATCAACTACGCCGCCAAGACGTATGGACGCGACCACGTCGCCCAGATCATCACGTTCGGCACCATCAAGGCCCGTGCTGCTGTGCGCGATGCGGCCCGGGTGCTCGGATTCTCGTATGGGCTCGGCGACAAGATCGCCAAGTCGATGCCGCCACTGGTGATGGGGCGCGACACGCCGCTCAAGTACTGCTTCGAACAGCACCCGACCTACGTCGATGGGTACAAGGCGGCGAACGAGTTGCGAGCGATGTACGACAGCGACCCCGATGTCAAGAAGGTCGTCGACGTGGCCTCAGGGCTGGAGGGGTTGAAGCGCTCCGACGGCATCCACGCAGCAGCAGTGGTGATCACCCACCTGCCGCTCACGTCGTACATGCCGGTACAGCGCAAGCCGGAGAACGGCCAGGACCCGCACGAGGCGCCGCTCGTGACGCAGTACGAGATGCACGGCGTCGAAGAGCTGGGTTTGCTGAAGATGGACTTCCTGGGGTTGCGCAACCTCGACGTCATCTCCGACTCCGTCGACATGGTGCGCGCCCGGCGCGACCCTGGCTTCGACATCGACGCCGTGCCACTCGACGACCACCGGGTGTTCGAGCTGCTGTCGCGCGGCGACGGCATCGGTGTGTTCCAGCTCGAGGGCGGCCCGATGCGGGCGCTGATGCGGTCCCTGGCACCAACATCGTTCGACGACGTGGCGGCGCTGCTGGCGCTGTACCGGCCGGGCCCGATGGCGGCCAACATGCACAACGCCTACGCCGATCGCAAGAACGGCCGCAAGCCGGTCGAGTACCTGCATCCCGACCTCGAAGAGGTGCTCGGCGACACGTACGGGCTGATGATCTATCAGGAGTCGATGATGCGCGTTGCGCAGAAGTGCGCCGGCTACTCCCTCGCCGAGGCAGACAACCTCCGGAAGGCCTGCGGCAAGAAGGATCGGGCGTTGATCGCCATGGAGCGCCAGAAGTTCATCGTCGGCTGCGAACGCGCCGGGTACGGCAGCGATCTCGGCATCCAGCTGTTCAACATCATCGAACCGTTCGCCGACTACGCCTTCGGCAAGAGCCATGCCTTCGGATACGGCCTGATCGCCTACCAGACGGCCTACCTGAAAGCGCACTACCCGGTCGAGTACATGTCGTGCCTGCTCACCAGCGTGCGCAGCAACCTCGAACGCGCAGGGGTGTACCTCGCCGATGCCCGGGCAGCCGGCATCAAGGTGCTGACGCCCGACGTCAACCGATCCGCCACCGACTTCACGGCGCTGGCGGTCGATCAGGTTCCAGCAGACGTTCAGCTCGTACCAGGCAGCCCCGGCGCCATCACGTTCGGGCTGTCGGCCGTACGCAACGTCGGGCGAGCTCTCGTCGTACAGCTGTTGGAGGAGCGTGACGCCAACGGCCCGTTCGCCGACTTCTACGACTTCGTCCAACGCGTTCCCGAGCAGGTGCTCAACCGGCGAACCGTCGAGTCACTCATCAAGGCTGGCGCCTTCGACTCCTTCGGCCATGCACGACTCGGGTTGCTGATGGTGTTCGAGCAGATCATCGACAGCACGGTCGCCCGGCGCCGGGAGCGCCAGCAGGGCGTGATGAACCTGTTCTTCGACATCGAGGACAGCGGTGTCGATCTTGGTTACAGCGACAGCCTCATGATCCCCGAGATCGAGTTCGAGAAGACCGAGCGGCTACGCGCCGAGAAGGAGATGCTCGGGCTGTACGTCTCGGACCACCCGCTCATGGGCATCGAGGCGGCGCTACGGCGCAGGGCACCCCAGAGCATCGCCAAGGTGGCAGAGCTGGACGACCGCGCTGCGGTCACCGTCGGTGGTGTCATCACGAACTTCACGCGCAAGTACACGCGCAAGGGCGATCAGATGGCAACGTTCTTGCTGGAAGACCTCGAGTCCTCCGTGGAGGTCACCGTGTTCCCGCGCACGTTGGCCGAGGAGGGCCACAAGCTCAGCGACGACTCGATCGTCATCGTCCGTGGCCGCGTCGACCGGCGTGAGGAGTCGCGCGCCGGCGTGAACTGCCAGACGGTGGATCTCGTGACGGGTCTCGAGGGATCCGCCGACCCACCTGTTCGACTGCGGCTCGGCGCACACCGCCTCGACCAGGCCCGGATCACGGAATTGAAGCGGATCCTGGCCGAACACCCTGGGGCGTCGGTCGTCTACCTCGAGCTCGGTGACGGCAAGGTGCTGCGGCTGTCGGACGACTTCTGTGTCGACATCGGCCGAGCTGCCGGCGAGCTGAGGATGGCCTTCGGGCACGATGCCGTCGTGCTGTGACGAGTGGTTGCGCCGCCGGCGCGCCCGGCAGTTGGTCGGCGACGCCTGTTCGGTGGCAGAATGGAGGGGTCTGTGGGGCGCACGCGACCGCTGAACGGGAGAGGAGCTATGGCACTACAGGTCACCACGAATGACGCCGCCACGCTGACTGACGCCGATCTCGATGAGATGGCATCGATCGAGGGCGCGTTCGACATCGGCACGCTCTCGAAGGCGAAAGAGGACTGGGTCCTCATCACCACGGCCCGCTCCGGTGATCGCTTGCACGGCTTCACGTTCTCCACACTGGAGCGCATCGGCGGCACCCCGTGCGTGCTGCTCGGACTGATGAGCGTCCGTCGAACGTCCAAGCGCGACACCGTGTTGCGGGGCCTGATGAGCGAGGCCTACCACCGTGCGCTCATGGCGTTCCCAGATGAAGATGTGGTCGTCGGTGCACGCTTCGCCTCGGCCGACGGCGTCGAGGCGTTCAAGGGACTGAGTGACGTCACGCCTTCGCCCGACGTACGCGCCGTCGGCGAGGAGCGGGCCTGGGGCCGGCGCCTGGCGAAGCGGTTCAACGTGGACCGCACGTACGAGGCCTCAACGTTCGTCGTGGCCTCTGGCAGCCAGGACGGGTACATCGACTACGAGTCGCTGAAGCCCGAGAAGGTCGCCGCCGACGTGCTGGCGATGTTCCGCGACGTGAACCCGGCGGACGGGGGAGCGATGATCACGTACGGCTGGGTGATGGCGGAGCAGCTGGTCAAACTGGGATCGCGTTCGTAGGTCTGCGGCGTGGACGCATTCGCCGACGTCGTTCGCCGCCGGCGGATGACCAGGGCGTTCCGACCCGACCCCGTCGATCCTGCCCTCATCGCCGATCTCGTCGATCTCGCCTCACGGGCCCCGAGCGCCGGCAAGTCCCAGGGATGGCATCTCGTGGTGCTCGAAGGCCAGCAGACCGAGCGGTTCTGGGAGATCACGCTGCCGCCTATGCGGCGTCGCTCGTTCAAGTGGAAGAAGCTGCTCGACGCGCCGGTGATCGCACTGCCACTGGCCGATCCCAAGGCGTACCTCGACCGGTACTCCGAGCCCGACAAGTCGGCAACGGGACTCGGTTCTGGCGCCGAAGCCTGGCCCGTCCCGTACTGGACGATCGACGCTTCCATGGCAGTGATGACCATGCTGCTCGGCGCCGAGGACTGCGGACTCGGGGCGCTGTTCTTCGGCGTGTTCCGGGGCGAGACGCGATTGCGCAAGTCGCTCGGCATCCCCTCCGGACTCGAGCTGCTCGGAGCGCTGGCGTTCGGTTGGCCAGCACGAGACGGTCCGATCGGCTCGGAGTCGCCGACGCCATCGAAAGGGCGTAGTGGTGAACGCCGACGACGTCAACCCGATGAGATCATCCATCGGGGTGGGTGGCGGCCGACTCGCTGAGCTGGGCAGCCAACGCCTCGGCATCCGTGACGGGGAGCTGGCATGCGGCGTCGTGGCACACGTAGGCGTGCCCAGCCTCCCTGCCCTTCCAGAGCGGCGATTCCCAGGGCTCACCCCAGGCCAGCACGACCTGCGGACGCCACCCGGCTCGCACGACGTCGAGCAGGTGCTGCTCACCGCCGGGGATCACGACCTCGGTGATGCCGCGCTGTCGCTGGTCGATGGCGGCAAGGGCGACGGCGAACGCCGGCGGCGAACGGGAGATCAGCGGCGCCATGAGCGACAGGATGCGGTCGGCATGGTTGGCGTACCGCGGTTCGCCCTTCAGCGCCGCCAGCCGGCTGAGGGCGAGCGCTGCGGTTGAGTTGGCCGACGGTACGGCGCTGTCGATCATGTCCTTCTGACGGACGATGAGCGGCGTCCCGTCACCAGGACCGTCCTCTGGCACGGTGTACAAGCCACCGTCGTCGACGTCCCAGAAGCAGTCGAGCATGGTGTCGGCCACTGCGCAAGCCTGCTCGATGAAGCGGGCGCTTCCGGTCGCCTCGGCCAACCGCACGTAGGCATCGACGAGCATCGCGTGGTCGGCGGCGAGCGCCCGGTGGCGGGCCCGTGGCGTTGCGTCGGCGTGCCAGCTGCGCTGCCAGCGCCCGTCGTCGCTGCGCAGCTCGTCGAGCAGGAAGTCGGCTGTGGCGACCGCGGCACCGATCCAGTCCGGTCGGCCCATCGCCGCGCCGGCTTCGGCG
>JACDHN010000201.1 GCA_013821025.1 Acidimicrobiia bacterium
TCTCGTTGTGACGTCCTACGAGTGTGACCTTGCGGCCGTTGAACCTGACGATCGTGTGGCTGCTGCCCTCGTCGAAGGTGGCGGTGGCGTTCTTGGCCTTGGCGATTCTTCCTGATGCGCTTCACCAGTTCGGTCCGTCTCATGAGTATAAGTCTACACGAGGCGACATTACAAGTCAACTGGAGGCGACTAGGATGGCGTTGCGGTAGAAGGAACCAGCACGAGCGGGCCGATGAGGCCGATCCATTGCGGCGGCGTGCCGAGGTCGGTTTGCCACCCGCGCGCTGGCTGGGCGTCTCGCCGACGAGCGCGATCTGGCCGAGGCGTGCCGCATGAGCCACATCGCAGCCAGCGTTCTCCACGCCTGGAAGCTGCGCCCGGGCGTCCGGAGCGCCCGGATGCCAGGGTGAGCGCGAGGTCGCGCCACCCGGGCCGGCGCGGCGCGGCGTTCAGGCGGGTGCGTAGACGACGCCGAGCGTCCCCGGCCCGGTGTGGGCGCCGACGGAGGGGCCGACCTCGTATGGTGTGATCCCGTGGATCCCCGGCGTACCGGTCAGCCTGTCGAGGAGGTGCTGCGCGGCGTCGCGGCGCATCGCGTGGCCGACGCCGACGCGGATCGTGGTGCGCCGGGCGAGCTCGCGGGTCTGGTCGACCATCAGCTCGATCGCGTCGTGGAGGCTGGGGGTCTGCCGGTGCTCGCGAATGGTGCCGCCGGCAAGCTCGAGGACGGTGGTCGGCGTGAGCTCGCCGTCGACAGCACCGAAGCGTCCGCCGCGCCGCGCGACGTCCGGCGCACCGACGACGAACAGGCTGCCTGCCGCGGCCGCGGTCGTCCGCGCCGCGGTGGCGGCACCGTTCGACGTCGCACCCTCGGCGAGGCTGGCGGCCGCCGCCCACACACACAGCGACACCGGGAACGAGGCGACGCCCGTGTCGACGATGTGGACGTCGATGTCGATGAGGGCGGCGGCGAGGGTGGCGGCGGCGACGGTGGCGGAGTAGTTGGAGCCGGTGTGGATCGAGAGCATCGCGGTGGCGCCGCGCTGCGCGCAGTCGTGGTACCTCTCGGCGAAGGCGCCGGGCGACGGCGCGGACGTCGAGACCGTCGCACCGGCGGCGAGGCGGTCGTAGAACTCGGCGTTCGACGGCCCGTGGCCCTCGGCGAACTCGGTGCCGTCGAGGGTGATCGTCAGCGGGACGACTGAGACGTCGTAGCGGCGGCGGAGGTCGTCGGGGAGCATCGATGCGGAGTCGGTGACGATCGCGATCATGCCGGTTTCCTCGAGGCGTGGAACTTGGTGAGGATCATCGCTGCGCCGGCGACGGCGAACAGCGGGAGGCCGGCCGTGGGAGGTGGTCCCCACGCGTTGGGGAGCCGTCGCCACCACCAGATCACGGCCGCGGCGACCCAGGCGAACGAGGACGTCCAGACGGCTCGCTCCGCGTTGCGCCGGGAGGCGGCCGCGACGGCGGCGACGGTGGCGTCGATCGGGAAGTACGCGGGGAACACGGCGAGGCACGCTCCGGCCGAGGTGGCGACGCCCTTTCCGCCGCGCCCGCGCGACCACACCGGGACGATGTGACCGCCGATCGAGGCCGTGGCAGCGACATAGGCCCCGGCGGGTCCGGCGACGGCGCGTCCGAGTCCGGCACCGACCGCTCCTTTCGCCATGTCGGCGGCAAGGACGGCAACGCCCCAGCGTGTACCGAGCACGGCGGCGGTGTTCAAGGCCCCGGGGTTGCCGCTGCCGGTGGCGCGAAGGTCGCCGACGCCGGCGCGGGCGAGCCGGGTGGCGATGTCGGCCGAGGGGATCGAGCCGGCGATGTAGCCGACTGCTGCGGCCGCGAGCGTCGTCACGCCCACGGGCGGCTCGAAGCCGCGGGTCTGGACGGCATCCTCCCAGGATCGCACGGTCGGCGCGTCCCCTGAGTCGGCCGGCGATGGCGATGGCTGCCCAGGCCATCGCTTTCTCGAGGATCGCCAGCGTCACACCGCCCCGGCCGTAGTGCTGGACATCGGAGAACAGCCCGTCGAGAGAAGTAATTCGAATCGAGACCCCACCCGTCGTTCGTGAGCGAGCGCAGCTGTTCGACGGTCATGTCCGGGAAAACCCCGCCACGTCGGCGAATCTTCCCGAGTCACAGTCGCGACGCCGGCCGCGATCGAACGCCGTCGACACGATCCGGCTCGGGAGAAGCCCCGCCAGCAGCGAGTGCACCGTCGCTCGATCGCCGGACCGGGCGGCGGGAAGTCGCGCCGGCCACCACCGGGTTCCCTCTCACACGACACACGAGGAGGGCGACCGACACATGGTCCGAGCACACTGGAATGGGGCGCCGATCGTCCAATCCGACGGCACCGCCGTCATCGACGGCAGACACAGCGTCGACCGGCTCGTGCGCCGCGCCGGTTCCGGCGCCTGGCAGATGACCGCAGGAGGCGTGGTATGAGCATCGAACCTGAGGCGACGACCGTGGACGCGGTCGTCATCGGGATGGGCCCGGGCGGCGAGGACGTCGCCGGCAATCTGGCCAGCGCCGGGTTGTCGGTCGTCGGGATCGAGTCCGGCCTCGTCGGCGGGGAATGCCCGTACTGGGGGTGCATCCCCTCGAAGATGATGATCCGCGCCGCCAACCTCCTGGCTGAAGCACGCCGCATCCCCGGTGTTGCCGGGACATCGGCGGTGACGCCCGACTGGGGACCGGTGGCCGCGCGCGTCAGTGTCGAGGCCACCGACGACTGGGACGACACCGTGGCGGTCGACCGATTCGTCGCCAAGGGCGGCACGTTGGTGCGTGGCCACGGCCGGCTCGTGGACGCGGACACGGTCGAGGTGGCGGGGCACCGGTATCGGGCCACCCGCGCCGTGGTGGTGGCAACCGGCACGACTGCGGCGGTGCCCCCGATCACCGGACTGGCCGGCACGCCGTACTGGACGAACCACGAGGCGATCGAGGCCGCCGAGCTGCCGGCGTCGATCATCGTGCTCGGGGGCGGCGCCGTCGGCGCCGAGCTGGCTCAGGTGTACGCCCGCTTCGACGTCGACGTCACGCTCGTCGAGGCCGCCGATCGTCTGCTGCCGCTCGAGGAACCCGAGGTGGGCGAGCTGCTCGCGGAGGTGTTCCGCGGCGAGGACGTCGACGTCATCACCGGTGTCGCCGCGACGAGCGTCTCGTACGACGGGAAGTTCAGTGTCGTGCTCGCCGACGGCCGCGAGCTCGTGGCCGAGCGGCTGCTCGTCGCCACGGGACGTCGCGTCGACCTGGCCGGCATCGGAGCCGACGTGCTCGGCATCGACACCAACACCGCCACGGCGGTCCCGGTCGACGAGCACCTCCGGGTCACCGCCGGGGTGTGGGCCGTCGGTGACGTCACCGGCGTTGGGGCGTTCACCCACGTCGCCATGTACCAGGCGAGGGTCGCCACAGCCGACATCCTCGGCGAGCCGCATGCGCCGGCCGAGTACACGGCCGTTCCCCGCGTCACGTTCACCGATCCCGAGGTCGGCTCGGTCGGCTTCACCGTCCAGGCGGCGAAGGACGCCGCGATCGACGTCGTTGTCGCTCGCACCGACGTACCTTCCACGGCGCGCGGTTGGCTCCACAAGTCCGGCAACGAGGGGTTCATCCAACTGGTCGCGGACCGCCGCCGCGGCGTGCTCGTCGGCGCCACATCGATGGGCCCGAGCGGCGGCGAGGTCCTCGGCTTGCTCACCTTGGCCGTGCACGCCCGCACCCCGACCGAGGAGCTCCGCTCGATGATCTACGCCTACCCTACGTTCCATCGCGGCATCGAAGACGCGCTGGAGAACCTCACATGAACCTCACATGACCACTCAACTCGTGATCGGCGAGGGCGACCTGCTCCCCGACGTCGCTCTCGTCGATCACGAAGGGGTTCAGTTCCGCTTCAGCGACCACCGCGGAAGGCCGCTGCTGGTCCTCCTGCACCGCCACCTCGCTTGACTGCCGTGCCAGGAACACGTGATCGCCGTGCGCGATCATCTCGACCAGCTCGGCGACGTGCTACCCGTCGTCGTCACGTTCATCGACGATCTTTCCCGCCTCTACGCCTACCGCAACCATCTCGAAATCGAGTTCCCGGTGCTCGCCGACATCGACCGCGCCCTCTACCGGCTGCTCGGCGCCAGCCGCGCCTCGATCGTGCGGGTGTGGTCACCAGGCACGATCGCCATGTACGCCCGGCTGCTCCTTCACGGCCGACGGCTTCGCTCGCCGAAGGAGGACACCCGTCAGCTCGGCGCCGACGCCGTCGTCGACCGCGACGGCCGCCTGCATCGAGTGTGGTTGCCGCCGAGCCCCGACGCCCGCCCCGACATCGCCGAGGTCATCGAGGCGGTGGCAGAGCTGAACTGACGTCGCTGGCTCACGACGACAGGACCCCACCGGGGCGTCGATGCTTCCGCGGTAGCGCCCGCCCGATCGGAATGCCGCCCGTCGCGGTCGGGTTCCCGTGCACGTGACTCGAACCTACGATCTGGCGGTGATCGGTGGCGGCGCCGGAGGTCTGGTCGCCGCCCGTGAGGCGCGGCGCCGCGGCGCGAGCACGTTGCTCGTGCAGGACGGACCGATCGGCGGCGACTGCACGTTCACCGGATGTGTCCCCTCCAAGGCGATCCTCGCCGCTGCGGCCGCCGGCGTGGGCTTCGACGAGGCGATGGCTCGCGTCCACCGGGCCATCGCCCGGATCGCCGCCACCGAAGACGCGGCTGCGCTCGCGGCCGAAGGCATCGACGTGATCGACGGGTTCGCCCGCTTCACCTCACCGACGTCGGTCGAGGTGGACGGCCGACCGATTCGCTCGAGACGGTTTGTCGTGGCCACGGGCGCACGGCCGGCGATGCCCCCGATCCCCGGTCTGCGCGAGTCGGCGCCGTTGACCAACGAGGACCTGTTCGACCTGTCTACGCGCCCGGAATCGATGATCGTGCTCGGTGGCGGACCGGTCGGCTGCGAGATGGCTCAGGCGTTCGCCCGTCTCGGCACCCGCATCACCCTGATCGAAGCGGTCGATCGGATCCTGCCCGGCGAAGAGCTCGAGGCCTCACGGGTCGTCGCCGCGGCGCTCGCTGAGGACGGTGTCGACGTTCGCAGCTGCTCGACGGTGGAACAGGCTGAGCGGCGCGGCGACGGTCGGGTGTGCGTGGACCTCGACGGCGGGTCATCGGTCAGCGCCGCCGAGCTGCTCGTCGCGATCGGACGGACTCCGTCGGGTCACGGGTTCGGACTGGGGGAGGTCGGCGTCGAGATCGACCAGCGTGGTGCGGTCGTCGTCGACGACACGATGGCCACCACGGTGGAGGGAATCTGGGCGGTCGGCGACGTGACCGGGCGCATCCAGTTCACCCACGCCGCCGGGCGCATGGGCTGGGTCGCCGCGTCGAACGCGTTGTCCAAGCTGGCGAGGGTTCGCCGGTTCCGCTTCGACGCCGCCACCGTCC
>JACDHN010000202.1 GCA_013821025.1 Acidimicrobiia bacterium
TCGATGGTGGACCAGCCCGCCGCCACCGTGTCGCGGTGCCGGCGCGTCGGGAGGTGCTCGGCCGCCGCCAGCCCCAGGTGGGCGGCCTTGATGCGCAGCCCGGCATCGTTCGACAGCATCGTCGTCGGTCCCCGTTCGGCCTGGCCGAGGGCAGCCCCGATGATGCGATTGTCGGCGATGGCGTCGTCGAGGCCGTACTCGCGCAGACGGTGGCGCTGGATGCCGTTGATCTCGATCCGCACGGTGGACGATCCGTTGTCCGCCGGCTCGGCGAGCGTGCCGCCGTTCGCCATACGCAGCTCCTCGAGGCGGCGCAGCGCTGCGCGGGCGGCCCGGCCGACGTCGTCGGGGCGACGCTTCAGCCCGTCGAGCTCCTCGATCACGGTCAACGGGATCACGAGGTCGGAGTCGTCGATGGTGTCGATGCACACCGGGTCGGCGATCAGCACCGACGTGTCGACCACCACCCTCGTGCGCACCCGGGTGGGCGAGCCATTTGCGGACGAGACCTTTACGAATGGCGGTTCCGGCGTCGAGAGGGTCGACGAGCCGGGCAGGAGGTCGGTCACGGTGCTCCTTGTCGCAATGAAGGGCGCGGTCGGCTGGACAACAAGATCCAGTTGTACTCCATGGTAAGCCGACCCGCGTGGATGTATGCCGCGCGCCAACGCAGCGGGCCATGATGCGTCCGTGCCTGCAACACCGAGCTCGGCCCACGACCCGTGGTGGCGACATGCGGTCGTCTACCAGATCTACCCGCGCAGCTTCTGCGACAGCGACGGTGATGGCGTCGGTGATCTGGCCGGCATCCGCTCGCGCCTCGATCACCTGACGTGGCTGGGCGTCGACGCAATCTGGCTGTCGCCGTTCTTCCCTTCGCCGATGGCCGACTTCGGCTACGACGTGTCCGACTACTGCGGCGTCGATCCGCTGTTCGGCACGCTCGCCGATTTCGATGCGCTCGTCGCCGACTGTCACGAGCGGGGGATCAAGGTCATCGTCGACTGGGTTCCCAACCACACGTCCGATGAGCACCCATGGTTCGTCGAGTCGCGCTCGTCGAGGGAGTCGCCGAGGCGGGAGTGGTACGTGTGGCGCGACAGCCCTGCGGACGTGCCCGGACGGCCACCCAACAACTGGCTGGCCCAGTTTCCCGACGGTCCGGCATGGACGTGGGATGAAGCAACGGGGCAGTGGTACCTGCACCTGTTCACGCCGCAGCAGCCAGACCTCAATTGGGACGATCCTGAGGTGGAATCGGCGATGCACGACACGCTTCGTTTCTGGCTCGACCGTGGGGTCGACGGGTTCCGCATGGACGTGGTTCACACGATCGGCAAAGACCCTGAGCTGCCCAACCTCCCGACGGGTCGGGAGCGCGATGCGGTGATCGCCAACGATGTCGCCGTCACCCATGACCGGCTGCGAGCCATCCGCAAGGTGCTCGACGAGTATCCAGGCCAGCGCACCTCGGTCGGCGAGGTGTACCTCCTGTCGCCGGAGCGCATCGCAACGTACTACGGGCGCGGCGACGAGCTGCACATGTCGTTCAACTTCTCGGCGCTCTGGTCGCGCTGGTCGGCCGAGGCGTGGACGAGGAACCTCGACGAGGTTGCAACTCACCTCGATCCAGTGGGCGCCTGGCCGACATGGGCGCTGTCGAACCACGACGTGCCGCGACACCGCACGCGCTACGGCAGCGAGGCGCGCGCCCGAGCGGCAGCCATGCTGCTGCTCACACTGCGGGGCACCCCGTTCCTGTACGCCGGTGAGGAGCTGGGGCTGACCGACGCCGAGATCACCGCGGCGGACCAGGTCGATCCGGGCGGCCGCGACGGTTGTCGAGCGCCCGTGCCCTGGGACCCTTCGACCACCCACGGCTGGGTTCGCGCCGACAACTGGCTGCCGTGGCCGCCCGACGCAGCCACTCTCGACGCCGCGTCTCAGCGCCGGGATCCGGCTTCGGTGCTGCACCTCTACCGTCGGCTCCTCACGGCCCGACGCGGCTCGCCGGCGCTCATGCAGGGCGCGCTGGGGCGCCGCCTGGCGCCAGACGGCGTGCTGCTCTACGAGCGCCGAATCGTCGCCCCCGTGAACGATCGACGGCTCGTCATCGTGAACTTCGGCGACAACGCTGCCCACGTTGCTACGGATCTGGAGGGCGACGAGCCGGTCCGCTGGAGCGTCGAGGTGTCGAGCGACGGGAGCGGCGAGGGCGACGTGTTCTCCGGAACGCTGGAACCATCCCAGGCCGTGCTGTTGCGCCCCGCTGCCGATACCGGCCACAGCACCGGCCACAGCGGGCCGACGTGAGTGCCGCTGCACGAACGCCTGCGGGCCGTGACGGCTGCGTCTTCTGCCGGATCGTGGCCGGTGAGGCCGTTGCCCACAAGGTGCTCGAGGATGAGCACACGGTGGCGTTCCTCGACCACACGCCGCTGTTCGCCGGTCACACGCTCGTCGTGCCGCGACACCACGTGGTGACGCTCGACGAGCTGGCGCTGGAGTCGATCTCTCCGTTGATGGCGACGGTTCAGCGGCTCGTGGCCGTGATGCCAGAAGCGCTCGGGTGCCAAGGCACCTTCGTCGCCAACAACAACGTCGTCAGTCAGAGCGTCCCGCACCTGCACGTGCACGTCGTGCCGCGAACTCGCGGTGACGGCTTGCGAGGCTTCTTCTGGCCCCGCCATCCGTACGCTCCTGGTGAGGCCGAAGCGGCGGCAGCGAGACTCCGGGCAGCGCTCAACGGTCGAGCTGGCGGGACATGATCAGACCTCAATTGCATCTGCAACGATGAGGATGCTTGCATCAAGGGTTTGCGCCCACTCACATGGGCGCTGCCGTGAAGGCGGCAGCGGCCACACCGATGTGGGCCGCGTGAACCGAAAGAGGACGACATCCAATGACCAAAGCAGAACTGCTCGATGCCGTGGCAAAGTCGGCCGGCGTGTCGCGGACCGACGCCGATCGCACGATTGCGGCGTTCTTCGAACACGTCACGAAGTCCACGAAGAAGGGCGAGCGCGTCGGCTGGCCCGGTTTCGGTACGTTTTCGACCTCCAAGCGCAAGGCTCGCAGCGGCCGTAACCCTCAAACGGGCGGAACGGTGAAGATCCCGGCGTCGACGGCGATGAAGTTCACGTCGAGCTCCACGCTGAAAGGCACACTGAACCCGCGCCGCAAGAAGTAACTTCGCACGGGGGTTCCGCCTCCGTGGACCCCGAGAAACTGGCCGACAGGATGATCGACGAGGGGACTCGCTCCGTCGGGTCCCCTCGCCATGTCCCGGCAATGGGATGATGGGACCGTGCAGCAGATCTGCGACGACTTCGTCGCCGAGGCAGAGGCGCTCGACGGCATCGTCAGTGACGATGGTGTGGACTTCGACCGTCCAACACCGGCACCGGGCTGGAGCATCGGCGATCAGATCAGCCATCTGTGGTTCTTCGACCAGCGAGCGCACCTGGCGCTCACCGATCCCGAGGCCTTCCTGGCCGACGCCGAGACGCTGCTGGCCGACAGCGGTGCCGGCACGCAGGCATCCGTGCAGGTGGGCCGCTCGATGGTGGCGGAGGAGTTGTGCGATGCCTGGCGAGCTGACCGGGTCCGGCTGATCGCAGCGGCCCGGGATGTCGACCCCACCGTCAGGGTCAGATGGTACGGGCCGCCCATGGGCGCCCGGTCGTTCATCACCGCCCGCCTGATGGAGACCTGGGCGCACGGCCAGGACATCGTCGATGCGCTGGGCATTGGACGGGCGGCGACCGACCGGTTGCGCCACGTCGCCCACATCGGCGTCGGAGCCAGGGTCTTCAGCTACCTGGCCAATGCACGCCCGGCGCCCACCGATCCGGTGCGCGTCGAGTTGCGGGGCCCCACCGCTGACCTGTGGACCTGGGGACCCGAGGAGGCAGCTGATCGGGTGTCGGGCGATGCGCTCGATTTCTGCCTCGTGGTCACGCAGCGCCGCCACCTCGACGACGTGACGCTCGTGATCGACGGGGCGGGCGCGCAGGAGTGGATGTCCATCGCCCAGTCGTTTGCCGGCCCGCCTGGTCCCGGGCGCCAGCCCGGACAGTTCGAGCGCTGACGCCGCGCAGGTGCCGGTCGGCGCGCTAGAGCTGGTCGATGCGCTTGAACACCTCGGCGGCGGCGAGCCCATGGGGCGCGCCCAGCTCAGCCAGACGCGACGTGACGCGGTCGCGGAACGCCGACAGCTCGGTGTCGTCAGCGGCGTACATGGTCGACTCGAATTGGCTCCGGTGGGCCTCCAGCGCCGCCAGCTTGGCGGCCACGGTGCCGGCGATGTCCTCCACATGGTCCGGTTCGTCGGCCTCGAACAGCAGCAACGCAGCCGGCCGGTGAGCGGCCAGCCCCTGGTCGCCGAACGCATGGGGATCGCGGGCCGAGGCGATGGCGTCAACAGTGAGGAACCCTGCGTGACGATGGTCTGGGTGGATGCGGTACCGCTTCCACGGGTCGTGTCCGAGCACCACATCCGGTCGCAGCTGGCGCACGACGCTCACGACTTGCTCTCGCAGCGACAGTTCTGACGACAGTTCCCCGTCGACCTGACCGAGGAACCGAACCTCGCCTGCCCGATCGCCCGCCAGCAGCCGGGCCGCCTGGCGCTGCTCGACCTGGCGGATCCCGACGAGGGCGACGGTATCGGCATCGACGTCCCACGTGCCCTTGGAGCCGTCGGTGCAGATGAGGTGGTGCACGGTGCAACCGTCCTGGGCCCACTTGGCGAGCGTGCCTCCGCACCCGAACTCCACGTCGTCGGGGTGGGCGCCGACGGCCAGCGCCACCTTTGGGGTGGGCAGGTCCGACGTCCACCCAGCCGGGCGGTTCAGCGCCGGCCGTCCAGGATCGTCTGTAGCCACGGCGGAAGCTGAGGTCGGACGAGCGGATGGGTGAGGTCGGCGGGGGTGTCGACGTCGAGGCTCAGATCGACGTCGTAGCGAACCTCCAAACGGCGTCCCGCTGCGCCATCGAGATGGCGGCGGAACGAGCCGGGCCCATACGACGCAGGCATCGGCAAGCCGTGGCCGGCCAGCGGCACAGCCATCACGTTCGTGCCATCACGGCGCCGGTCGGGTACGAGCGTGACGGTGCCGGCCAGAGCGACGGAGGCGATCGGCGCCGGGCGCGGCAGGTCGCCGTGGGCGACGATCACGTGGTCGAAGCCCTTGCCGGCGATGGTGCGGCAGCCATCGTCCACGGCGCCGTTGAGCCCGAGGCCGGGGGTCCACAGCACCTGGGCACCGGCCCCGTCGGCCCATGACGCCACGTCGTCGTCGTCGCACGCCACGAACGTCGTCAGCGGGGCGGCTGCGCGCAGCACGCCCTCGGCAAGCCAGGCGGCCAGCGCTGCGCGCTGCGAGGCATCGAGCAGGGTTCCGAGACGGCCTTTTGCCGCACCGAACGCCTTGATCGGTGCCAGCAGCGC
>JACDHN010000203.1 GCA_013821025.1 Acidimicrobiia bacterium
CACAACGTGCGCTTCGATGTTGGGTTCCTCGACGCTGCGCTCGATCGGGCCGGGCGGTCGAAGCTGGTCAACACCCGCGTCGATACCGTGGCCATCGCCCGGCGGCTCGTTCGCGACGAAGTGCCGAACTGCTCGCTCGGCACGCTGGCCAGCCGCTTGCGCCTCGAGCACCGACCGACGCACCGGGCGCTCGACGACGCTCTTGCCACCGTCGACCTGCTGCATCTGCTCATCGAGCGGGCGGCCGCATGGGGCGTCACGGGACTCGATGATCTCGTGGCGCTGGCGTCGATCTCCGCCCATCCTCAGGCATCGAAGCTGCGAATGACGTCGGTCCTGCCCCGCTCCCCTGGCGTGTACTGGTTTTGCGGTCCGCGTGGCGACGTGCTGTACGTCGGGAAGGCGACAAACCTGCGCCAGCGCGTTCGCAGCTACTTCGGCTCGGAGGACCGGCGCCGCATCGGGCCGATGCTGCGGGAGACGGCCACCATCCACCACATGCAGCTACCCGACCCGTTGACCGCCGAGGTCATCGAGGGTCGGATGATCGCCGCGCTGCTCCCCCGCTACAACCGCAAGGGCACGCGGGGCGATCGGTGCTGCTACGTGCGACTCGACACCGCCAGTGCGTGGCCACGGCTGACCGTCGTTCGCCAGCCGAGCGCCGGCGGTGTGCACCTCGGTCCACTGCCGTCGCGAGCCGTCGCCACGCTCGTGGTCGAGGCCGTTCAGTCCGTGATTCCTCTACGCCGGTGCTCGACGCGCCTGACCCGCCGGTACCAGCCGGCGTTGGGCACGCCGTTGTGCACGGCGGCTCAGCTCGGCGTCTCCGCCTGCCCGTGCGCAGGAGCCGCCGACCCTCGAGAGTACGAGGCGGCCGTGACGAGGGCGGCGCGCACGTTGAGCGGTGACGCCGGCGACGTCGTCTCGGACCTCCAGCGCCGCATGGAACTGCTCGCAGCGGCCCAGCGCTTCGAGGAGGCGGCGTTCGTGCGTGACCGGACGTCAGCGCTCACTGGCGCCCTGCGCCGCCAGGCGCTCGTCCAGGCGCTGTTCGACGGCGGTCGGGTCGAGATCGAAGACGGCCGGTCACGCTGGGTGATCGAACAGGCGCGCCTGCTCACGGTCGATACGGCCACGCTCCCTGGGGTGGTCGATCCTCCACCTGCGCCGGCCGCCGGCGTGCTGCCACGCGTCTGGACCGACGAGGCGTTGTGCCTGGCCCGCTACTTCGACCGCCACGCGCATCGGCTGACGGTGAAGACCACGGGGTCGTGGAACTTCCCCGTCCCACCGGGACCCGAGCTGACCACCATCGCATTGTCGCGACGATCTGCGGTCAGTTCTGACTCCTGATCGCGACGAGAATGGCTATTGGTCGGCCAGTGCCTGGAGCGTCTCGGTGGCGTGGCGACCGATCTGACGTGAGATCGACCTCGGGTTCGGGTCCCAGCGGGCGAAGCCAGACGCCAGCACGCGCCCGGTGATGTCGTAGCGCCGCCCCTCGGCCGGCACAACGAACTCGACGGAGCAGCGGACTCGGGTCGCCGAGTTCACCACCATCAATCCGTCGCCCGTGCAGCGCTTGACGCCGAGCGGTCCACCGTTGAGGAATCCGCGCAGCAGCACTTGCACCGATGTCGCCGGCACGAACTCCTTCTTCACGCGATTCGTGATGCGAGCCGTGATCGTGCATCGGCCGAGCTGGGTGCACGACAGCGTGGCGACGTTGGGTACCCGGATGCGCAGGCTCGGGGCCAGCAGCAACGACGTGCTCAGACCTGATCGCTGTCCCAACAGAACCTCTCGCGTGTAGCGGATCTCCAACGGGGTGGGCTCGCTGAGCAACGTGCCCCCCGTCTTGCCGAAGTTGAGGTTGCCCGATGCCCCTCCCGTGGTCAGCTCGTCCCAGAGCGGCACCGTCGTCCTCGTCACCCGGTGCGGCCGGCGCACGCTCACATCGATCGTGCCGCGCTTCACGTCGACGCGGTACATCTGCTCGCCTTCGGCATTCCGGACCGTCCGGTACGAGAGCTCGCGGTCGTCGGGGACCGCCAGTCGCTCGGCCAGGGTGGCAGGCCGAAGTCCCCGCCGGGGATCGAAGCCCACATCGTCGGGGCTCGTCACGGTCCACCTGCCGGCAAACGTTCGGGCCGTGTCGACGTCGACGCCGAGACGCTGCCAATGGCCAGCTCCCATCCGCAGATAGAGCTTCGAGTCGATCGTCAACATCTCCAGCGGCTCCGCGCGCACCGTTCCTCCACCGTGCACAAGGCCGCTCTTCGTGGCGATGACCCCTACCCGCCCGAGGTCCACGGTCGGCCGTTCCTCGTTGTTCTGCTCCTTGTTCTGGCTCCTCTTCTTCTTCGGCTGGGGGGCGAACCCGGACAGCCGGCTGGAGTACGTCACGGCCGGCTGGCGGCCGAGCGCCGTCAGCGCGTCGGCGACCGCCGTTTCGGCGCGTGCCCGCTCGCCCTGCTCGGGTGTCGTTGCCGGCGTAGTGGTACCTGGCGTCGTACCTGCCGTCGTGACCGGTGACGACGTGTTGCCGGGCGTCTCGGCACCCGAATCGCCCGAACCGGTCGGGCTGGCGTCGGTGGGATCGGGGCTGGACCGTACATCCGGCGAGCAGCCGGCGACCGCCAGCAGGGCGGCTGCCACGAGTGAACGGGGGAGGCATCGCACTCCGTCCGACTTTACTGGCGTGCTCCTTCAGATTCGAGGGACCAGATTCGCTGCGAACAATCTCGGAAGCGTTGCAGCAGGTCGGCGGCCCGACCGTCGTCGATCACCGCCGCAGCTCTGGCGACCGCTTCTGGCATCGACTCGGCGGCCTCGGCGACGATCAGGGCGGCGGCCGCGTTCAGCACCGTGATGTCGCGGGCCGGGCCGTGCTCGCCCGCCAGCACGGCGTCGACGACGCCGGCATTGTGAGCCGGATCACCACCGCTGAGCTGGTCCAGCGTGGTCGGCGTCAGCCCCAGCTCCACGGCGTCGATCGTGAACGTGCTGACGCCGTCGGGACCGAGAGCCAGCACCTGGGAGGGGCCGGTTGTGCTCAGTTCGTCGAGGCCTCCCCCGTGCACGACCCAGGCGTGCGTCGATCCGTGGGCCGCCAGCGACGCCACCATCGGCTCGGCTTTGGAGGCGTCGGCGATGCCGAGCAGGTGGCGGCGCACCCGACCCGGGTTGGCCATCGGGCCCAGCAGGTTGAACACGGTCGGCACACCGATCTCGCGGCGCGACGGCGCGGCGAAGCGGAATGCCGGGTGGAACCGGGGGGCGAAGCAGAACCCGATTCCTGTCTCGGTGACGCATTCGGCGACGCCGGCGGGCGACAGCTCGATGGCGACACCGAGTGCCTCCAGCACATCAGCCGTGCCGCACTTCGACGACGCCGCCCTGGCGCCGTGCTTGCACACGGTCACGCCAGCACCGGCCGTGACGAGAGCCGCCATCGTCGACACGTTGATGGAGTGCGAACGGTCACCACCGGTGCCGACGACGTCGATGGCCGTCGCCCGCTGCTCGTCGGTGAGCGGCACGAGGTCGGCGAACTGCAGCACAGCGTCGAGCAACCCGGAGATCTCGTCGGCCGTCTCACCCTTCGCTCGCAGGGCGACGACGAAGCCGATGAGCTGGGCAGGCGTGGCATTGCCTCGCAAGATCGTGCGCATCGCCTCGGCCGCCTCGTGCGCCGTCAGGTCACGCCGCTCGAGCAACGACGTCAACAACGCCGGCCACCCCCCATACTCCTCCAGATCGCCAATCTGGACGCCCGCAGCAGACCCAACGTCACTCACAGCCACGAAATCTAGACCCGACCCAACAACGTGACCGGAGGGTGTACCGCTTCGGCCCCCGGATCTGCCCGGCGACGTGACCCGAGCGCGTTAGCGCTTTGGCCCCCAGGATGTTGAGCACTCGACGTCAGGCGACGAGGGAAGCGCCAGCGACGAGCCGCAGTCGAGCGAGCCGCAGGTGAGCGAGACCAGCATCACAGCGAGCGAGACCAAGCAGCAGGCCGTCAGGCCGAGCGACGGCGCTGGCGGATGATGCGGCGGCGCTCCCGCTCAGTGGCACCCCCCCAGATGCCCACCTTCTCACGGTTCATCAACGCGTGTTCGAGGCACGCTGTGCGCACGTCGCAGGCGGCGCACACCTCCTTGGCCACTTCGGTATCATCGTCCTCGTCCGGGTAGAAGATCGATGCGTCCAACCCCCGGCACGCGCCGAGCATGCGCCATTCGATTTGCTGTCGCGCCAACTCGATCCCCCCTGGTCTGGCGGTCAATGTGTTGAACGACACTAGAACCACTGACCAGCACTTCGCCAGTACAACTTCGCCGCCACAAACGTTGCTGCAATGAGCCGTAGGCTGCGGCCCTGATGGGTCAACCCTCCACGTTCGAGCGTGCGGCGATGCTCGACGACCTGCGATCGGCGGACCAGTTCGACGTGGTCATCGTGGGCGGTGGCATCACTGGCGCCGGCGTGGCGCTCGACGCCGCCACCAGAGGGCTGCGAACGGCACTCGTCGAGCGCGACGACTTCGCCGCCGGCACGTCGTCCAAGAGCTCGAAGCTCGTGCACGGCGGCCTTCGCTATCTGCAGCAAGGTGACGTCCGGCTCGTGTACGAGGCCCTGCGTGAGCGGTACCGGCTGCGGCGAAACGCCGCCCATCTCGTGCGCATCCTGCCGTTCATGATCCCCATCCTCACGAAGGACAGCGTCGTGTCGCGCAGGATCGCCCGCGCCCTCGGGACGGCGATGTGGATGTACGACTTGACGGGCGGCTTTCGCATCGGAAAGTTCCACAAGCGGCTCTCGGCCGATCAGGCGTTCGAGCACATGCCGACGGCACGCTTGGATCGGCTGACGAGCGCCTACCTGTACTTCGACGCCACTGCCGATGACGCCCGCCTGACGCTCGACATCGCCAAGACGGCAGCCGCCCATGGTGCCACGGTCCTCAACCGCTGCGAGGTCGTCGGCTTCACCACCGGCAGTAACGGGGTGAGGGTGCGTGACGGAGTGGGCGGCGAGGAGTTCGACGTGCACGCCGGCGTGATCGTCAATGCCGCCGGTGTCTGGTCAGACGAGGTGCGCGCGCTGCACGATGGCCAGCATGCCGGCACGCTTCGTCCGGCCAAGGGCGTGCACATCACGGTGCCGTGGCAGAAGGTGCGCAACGACGTCGCCGTCGTGATCCCGGTGCCGGGCGACAAGCGCAGCCTGTTCGTCGTGCCGTGGGGAGAGCTGCCGGACGGCACGTTTCGGCACTGCTACATCGGTACCACCGATACGGAGTACTCGGGGCCGATCGACGACCCTCAGTGTTCGGCCGACGACGTGGAGTACATCCTCGCCGCCATCAACGCCGCCCTCGACCGGAACGTGACCGAGCCGATCACGGTCGACGACATCACGGCTACATGGGCGGGGCTGC
>JACDHN010000204.1 GCA_013821025.1 Acidimicrobiia bacterium
CGTGAACGTGCCCTCCATCAGGCGGGCGGCCGCCTCCTCTGCCTGATCCTGCTCGAACGCCTGCTCGGCCTGCTCGATGAGCGTGACCAGGTCACCCATGCCGAGGATGCGGCCGGCCATGCGGTCCGGGTGGAACTGCTCGAAGGCGTCGAGCTTCTCCCCCGTCGACGCAAAGGCGATCGGCTTGCCGATGACCTCCTTGACCGACAGGGCGGCGCCTCCGCGGGCATCACCGTCGAGCTTGGAGAGGATCACACCGTCGATGGCGAGCGTCTCGTGGAACGCCTCGGCCACGGTGACGGCGTCCTGGCCGGTCATGGCGTCGACGACGAGGAATGTGTAGTCCGGATTGACTGCGCCCGAGATCAGGCGCACCTGCTCCATCATGTCCACGTCAATGGCAAGGCGGCCGGCGGTATCGACGATGAGCACATCGCGCCCGAGGCGGCGGGCCTCCGCCAGCCCCCGGCCGGCCGTGAGCACAGGGTCTTCGGGATCGGAGTACACGGGCACGCCGATCTGATCACCGAGCGTGCGCAGCTGCTCGACAGCTGCTGGGCGCTGAAGATCGGCGCCGACGAGCAGCGGCTGGCGGCCCTGAGCCTTGAACCAGCGCGCCAGTTTGGCGGCGTTGGTGGTCTTGCCGGAGCCCTGCAAGCCGGCCATCAGCACGACCGTTGGCGGGCGGGAGGCGTAGCGGATCTGGAGCGTCTCGCCGCCAAGGATGCGGATCAGCTCGTCGTTGACGATCTTGACGACCTGCTGGGACGGGTCGAGGGCCTGAGACTGGGTGGCGCCGATCGCCCGCTCGCGGATGCGGTTGACGAGCTTGCGGGCCACGGCCACGTTCACGTCGGCTTCGAGCAAGGCGCTACGGATCTCGCGCAGCACCTCGTCGACGTCGCGCTCGGTCAGCCGGCCCTTGCCGCGGATGCGCTTGACGATCCCTTCGAGGCGGGTGGACAGGTTGTCGAACATGCGCCGGTCAGGCTACCGGCACCCCCATCTCGCGGGTTCGGAGTGAAAGGATCCGGCGGGGCGAGGACTCTTGGGGGTGATGACGCTGCCGCATCGGGCCGACATCGACGCCGACGACGAGCCGGACATCGAGTCGTGGATCGTGCCCGTGCGGCGCGCCCTGGTGGCCCGGTACGGCATCGAAGTGGGGGCGGAGGCTGCCGCCGAGGCGGCGACGTGGGCCGTGGAGCACGCCGAACGGCTGGCGATGATGGGCAACCCGGCGGGCTACCTCTACCGAGTAGGCCAGACGGCCGCCCGTCGGTCGGTGCGCTGGGGAAGTCGTCACGTCATGTTCCCCTCAGAGCCGGTTGCGCCCGACCTGCCGCTACTTGACGTCGACCTGTTCCGGGCGCTCGAGCAGCTGCGGGAGGAGCACCGCATCGCCGTGCTGCTCACCCACGGGTACGGGTACACGTACCGGCAGGTCGCCGAGGTACTCGACGTCAGCGAGGCGGCCGTGACCAACTTCGTCCATCGCGGCATGACCAAGCTGCGCTCGATCCTGGGAGACGATCCGACATGACCAGTCTGGAATCCCGACTCCGATGCGCCGCCGAGGCGCTCGACGCCGCTGCCGAGGGTTGGGAATCGGCGACACCAGGCTCGTCAAAGGGCCCAGCGCGCCAGACCAGGTCCCGCCGGTTGCTCATCACCGCCGGCGCCGCCGCCACGATCCTCGCCGGCCTCATTGCAGTGGCGGTCCTCGCCAGAGACGAGGACTCTCGTTCACCAGCAGGGCCCCCACCCATCGACGGGGGCCCAGCTGCGACCACCCCAGCCACACCGGCGACGGCCGCGCCCGGGGTCCCCGAACCGCCGGCAGGTGACGAACTGACGGCGGCGCTCGAGAACCTCGGCGTCGACGTCAAGTCTGCCCCGCCCGGCGCCATGCGGCTCGACGGCGCCCTCTTCTGCGGGGTGTCGACATGGACCCGGCCGGCCGTTTCGACCCTTCAGCCATCTCACCCGGCGCAGTGCATCGCGGACAATCAGCACGGCCCAGACCCTTTGGTCTTCGTGCTCCAAGACGTAGACCGAGACCCAGACCAGAGAGTCATCACCGTCTGGCGATCGATCCCAGGCAAGGGGGTGCGCTTCTATTCGCATAGTGAGGACGGCGGCGAGTGGAGCACGTCAGCATGCGAGCTCGTGTTCTACCGGCGCGGGACTCCGACTCGCTCGCCGCAGTTCGGGTGTGACGACGATCGGGAGGCGGCGATGACCACGACGACCGTGCCGCCGCCACCGAACCAGCTCGCCACCGTGCTTCGGGCGCTCGGCGTCGATGTCGACGCCGCACCTCCAGGGGCGACCCGACTCGACGCCGAGTACTGCGGCGTGGACAGGTTCAGCGATTCCCAGCCGGAAGAACCGCAGACCGAAGCCCAGCGCTGCCTCATCGTTCGTTACGAGGCCGGCGAGCGGGCGATCGCGGTCACCGAGTGGATCACTCCGGAAGGTAGCCCAGTCATCACGATCTACCGAGCAGACCCAGAAGGCGCGGTCGACGTCTACACGGACTCAACGCGAGATGCGGACTTCGGCAGCGGCGTGTGGGAGGTGAGTGCCTGCGACGGCGTCACATACGCCGAACGCAGCGGCCTCAGCCTGCGCGGTTGCCGATCCGGACGGTAACAGCGACACCTACCCCATGGCATCGGCGCTCGATCTGTGAGCCTTCGACGCCGAAACCGGCCGCAGGGATCACACTTCCAGGCGTCCTACCCGAACTGTGAGCCCTCGACGTAGATATCGGCCGTGTGTCTCACAGTTCGGTCTCGGACCGCTCAGATGTCGAACAGGGCGTCGACGAACTCGTCGGGGTCGAAGGGGCGCAGATCGCCGATGGTCTCACCAACGCCGACCAGCTTGACGGGGATGCCCAGCTCGGTCTCGATGGCGAACACGATGCCACCCTTGGCCGAGCCGTCGAGCTTGGTGAGCACTACACCGGTCACCTGCGTCGCCTGCTCGAACTGGCGGGCCTGGGCCAGGCCGTTCTGGCCCGTCGTGGCGTCGATCACGAGCAGCACCTCGGTGACCCGACCTGCGCCCTTCTCGGCCACGCGGCGCACCTTGGACAGCTCCTCCATCAGGTTCGTCTTCGTGTGCAGCCGCCCAGCCGTATCGGCCAGCACGAGGGGGATCTGGCGCGCCGACGCGCTCTCGATGGCGTCGTAGACGACAGCGCTCGGGTCGCCGCCCTCGTTGCCCCGCACGATCGGCACCTCAGCCCGCTCCGCCCACGTGCTGAGCTGCTCGGTCGCTGCGGCGCGGAAGGTATCGCCGGCCGCCAGCAGCACCTGACGGCCGTCCTCTCGTTGCTGGTTGGCGATCTTGCCGATGGTCGTCGTCTTGCCGACTCCGTTCACGCCCACGAACATCCACACGTTCGGGCTGGTCGGATCGCCGGGCTCGTAATGCAGCACCCGGTCGGGGCCGTGCAACCGGGCTTTCATCTCGGCGGCCAGGCTGTCGAGCAGGGCGTCAGGTTCGGTGAGCTCCTTGGCGTCGACACGCTGGCGCAACGTTGCCAGCAGCTCGTCGGACACCGCGACGCCAACATCGGCCCGCAGTAGGGCCTCCTCGAGGTCATCCCATGTCTCTGGACCGATGCCTCGCCGGCCGCGGATCCCTGCGAACGCACCGGCCAGCGCCGAGCGCATCGTCGCCAGACGCTGGCGCAGCGTTGCCGGCTCTGGTTCGACTTCGGGCTCGAGCAGCTCGGGCTCGACAGCGGTCGGTTCCTCCACCACAGTGCCCGTCGCAGGGGGCACGGAGGTCCTCGGCGGAGGTGTAGGTGGCGCCGGACGAAACCGGGTCTTGGCGTCGATCGAGCGGGCGGCTCGGCGCCGCGAGGCCACGAGCACGGCGATGCCGAACAGCACGACGAGCCCGATGAGGACGAGATAGATCCAATCCATCGCCGCCCGACCGTATCCCGCCAGCACCACGCTCGCGCCCCGCCACGCCGACAGAACGGGGTGTGAGGGGTCAGACGAGGCTTGGCGTTGTCTGGTCGTCTGGCTCGGTGATGCGTTCGGCGATCACCTTCGACGAGCCGCCAGGCTGCATCGACACGCCGAGCAGGCAGTCGCCGGCCTCCATCGTGCGCTTCTGATGGCTGACGATGAGCAGCTGGGCCTCGGAGCGGAACTCGGTCAGCAACCCGAGGAAGCGGTGCAGGTTCACGTCGTCGAGGGCGGCCTCGACCTCGTCCATCACGTAGAACGGCGATGGCCGGCTACGGAACACGGCGAACAGGAAGGCGAGCGCCGTGAGGCTGCGCTCGCCGCCCGACAGCAACGAAAGCTTCTTGACGTTCTTGCCCGACGGCTTGGCCTCGACCTCGATCCCTGTGTCGAGCATGTCGTCGGGCTGAGTGAGCACCAACTTGCCCGTGCCTCCAGGGAACAGCATCGTGAACAAGGCCGCGAAGTTGGCGCTCACGTCTGTGTAGGCGGCAGCGAACACCGTCTGGATCTCGTTGTCGATGGCGGAGATCACCCGGTTGAGCTCGCGGCGAGTGCTGCGCACGTCTTCGAGCTGGGACTCGAGGAACGAATGCCGCTCCTGCAGCTCGTTGAACTCCTCGAGCGCCAACGGGTTGATCGGACCGAGAAGGCGCAGCTCGCGCTCGAGCTCGCGCACCCGCCCCGCCGGCGTTGCGCCGTCTCGCAGCTCTGGCCGCTCGGCGCGCTCGGCCGTCTCGGGCTCGATCGACAAGTCGCGGCGCAGCGTCTCCACCACACCTTCCAGTCGCAATCGAGTCTCGGCCTCGTCGAGCTCCGTACGCCGGGAACGCTCACGCTGCGCCTCCAACTTGTGCTCGGCGTCGGATCGGGCGGCGCGGCATTGCTCCAGGCGGGTCGTCAGTTCGCGGACCTGCTCGTTCACCCGGCGCCGGCGTTCACTCAGCGACTGGTGCTCGGCCTCCAGCGTCACCCGGTGGGCGTCAAGGCGCTCGTGCATCTCGTCGAGCATCCGCATGGTGCGTTCCAGCCGTCGTCGCCGCGCCCCCGCTTCGTCGCGGGCCGTGGCGTCAGCAGCTAGGCGCTCCTCCGTGTCGCCGATCCGGCGCTCCAACAGGTGACGACGTTCCTGCAGCGAGGCGTCGCGTACCTCGAGCTCCCGGCGCCGCGACGCCAGCAACTCGGCCCGCGTGTCGAGAACGGTGATGCGGTCGCTTCGCTCCTGTGCGGCGCTCATCTCGGCAGCCGCATCTCGTTCGAGGGCCGAAACCAGCTCCTCCAGCTCCTCGATACGGGTGCGATGCGCCATGACGTGGCGCTCCTGCTCGGCAATCTCGGGCGAGAGCGATTCGAGCTGGCCATCGATGTCGCGCAGTTGGTGCCGTAGCCGGTCGAGACCATCGGCGTCGGCTGCCCGGGCGGCGTGGTTGGCGTCGACGGCTTGCTGGGCGAGTCGC
>JACDHN010000031.1 GCA_013821025.1 Acidimicrobiia bacterium
GCGCCATCCGCACCGACAGCGACGGCATCGTCTACGTCGTGTTCGAAGGCTTCGACAAGCAGCGCAACACCGGCGTGTTCTACCAGGCTCGCTCGTTCGACGGCGGCGCCAACTTCGAGCGCCCGCGGGCGATCGTCGACATCGCCGGCATCGGCCAGTTCGACCCCGCCCAGGGCCGGTTCACCATCGACGGCGTCGCCGGCGCCCGGACCAACACCTTCCCGAGCATCGACATCGCCAACGGCGCGCCGAGCGGGGCCGACGCCACCGACCAGGTCGTCATCACGTGGTCGGACGACCGCGCCGGGACGAACCGAGAGAAGGCATTCCTCATCCGCTCGAACAACCGCGGCCGGTCGTACTCGGCACCCAGTGTCGTGTCGGCGCCTGGCGACCGGGCCAACCAACCGGCCGTCGCCATCTCGCCCGACGGCGGCGACGTGTACGTCGTGTACAACGCCTTCCTCGACCCGTGGCGAAAGACCACATCAGGTACCCGGCGCATGCTCGGCGTTGTCCACCATGTCCGGCCTGATGGGACGTTCACGTCGCTGCATCGCGGCGCCATCGGCGACGCCCGCGCCTCCAGCAGCAACGGCCTGACCTCGGAGTTCCTCGGCGACTACAACTACGCCGTGGCGACTCGTGACTACGGCGCGGCGGTATGGAACGACATGCGCGACGGCGCCGTCTGCCCGGCGATCAACGCCTACCGACAGGCCTTCGTCGAAGACGTGACGGGCGGTGGCGCAACGCCGATCGTCGCCGACCGGCCACGCGACCGGGCAGCTGCTAGCGAGGTGCCGCAAGCCCACTCGTCGGCCATTCGACCGGGCCCGAACAACGACTGCGTGCAGGGCACGCCCGTGTCGTTCGGCAACTCCAGCATCTATGGCGGGGCCTACCCAGACCCAACCCTGTAGCTCGACCGGCCCGACGACACGACGCCCTACACGAGTGCAGGAGGCCATGGACTCATTCGAGTTCGGCCTGCCACGGGCTCGCGACGGCATCAAAGCGTTCATCAGCTCCCCCTGACTCAACAGCCATCGTGGGAGAGCACCACGGATGTGTCGAGCATCACGACGCGCCAGGTCGCCAGCCGGTATCCTGAGCGTCGGTGTCCCGTTCGCGTGGAACGGTGTGGAGTGTCTGTTGCTCCCCGAGATGCCGAGAGGCCAGCCCGGCGTTCCGACGACGGCCGGGGGCAGGCGCAGGGAGCGCCACAGGTGAGCATTACGACGCACGAACTCGAGATGGCGGTGTGGGCGGTGGCCGAAGGGCGGGCCTCGGCCGACGCAGCCGCACTGGTCGACGCCGACCCTGCGATGTCCCGGCGCGTCATCGCAGGACTCGTGGCTGCGCTCGAACAGGATCTCGAGTCCGTGCGTGGGCTGAGCGGGCCCGAACGTGACAACGTCGTCGCCGATTTCGAGGAGGAGCGAGCGAAGCTGCGCTCCGCGCTCGGACGGCTGAACGGCAACGCCGCCCCCTCGAAGGCGCTCGCCGCGCAGGCACCTGGGCCGGTGCAGCTGCAGGCGTCGTGGAGCGACGGCCGGATCGTCGTCTGGGCTGCCGGTCGGGGCACCGCGCCGGCATCGAACGACGAGCTCGCCGCCCTGCTCGAGGCGATCGGCGGTCCAGCGCTCGGCTGGGAACTGCACCCCGACGTCGCGCTGCCGCCGATCCACCACGCCCATGCGCTCCAGATCCCGGTCAAGGACGCGCTCGGCTGGCTGGTTGCCGTGGCCGGCGGGCTCGACGGCACCGTCGACGACGAGAGCGATGACGATGACGACGGCGATGGGAATGACCGCGGCGGCGTCGGGTCGAGCGTGGCGTGGCTCGCCTACGTCGCCACCGTCGCCGTGCGGCTCGTCGCCCAAGGTGCCGTCGTGCCGTCCCTGCGCCGTTACCCCACGACGTCCGGCCCCGCAGAGTTCGCCGTGGAGTGGGGGCCGGCGCTGCTCGACAACGATGAGCTCGATCGGCTCGCCGCGGCAATGCCGGGCGCCGTCGTCGCCGTAGCACCTGAACGTCCCCGGGACACCACGATCGCCGTGCTCGGATCCGTCGTCGACGCCATCGTGAGCCAGGCGGCGAGCATGGTCGAGCTGCCAGCACCCCCGCCAAGGGTGAGCACCAGCGCAGACGTGGCAGAGGCGGTGTCGGCCCGACTCGACGGCTCGCCGTTCCGTGCCCCAACTGTCCGCGCCACCGAGATCTCCGAACGCCTCGACCGCTGGGCGCGGCCCGTCACCCGGCTGGGACGGCCGAAGCTGACCGTGCAGCTCGATCCACCCGATCGCGGCGACGCCTGGTTGCTGTCGGTCCACGGCCCTGGCACGAACGGTCGCCTGCTGCCGATCGAGGAGGCGATGGGCGACACGCACGAACCCCGCCTGCTGATGGACGAGCTGGGTCGCCTTGAGCAGGCGTACCCGCCGCTACAACGACCGGGCCAGTTGCGGCGCGGCCGGGTCGTGCTCAGCCAAGCAGAGGCCTGGGAGCTGATGATCACAGGCGCCGGGCTCGAGCCGGCCGGATTCGCCGTGAGGGTGCCGGCACTCTCGAGGCGCAGGCCCACGCCGGCGTTGCACCTGTTCGCCGAGCGCGCCGTCGGCGGCGACAGCGCTGTCGGGGTCAATCAACTCAGCGACGTGCGCTGGTCCGTGTTGTTCGACGACGTGGAGCTCACGGCGGCCGACATCGCCAAGCTGGCGAAGGAAGCCCGGCCGCTGGTGAAGTCCCGCGGGCGCTGGGTCGAGCTCGACAGCATCGACCTGAAAGAGGCGGCAGCGGCACTGGCCGAACGGGCCGACACGATCCGGCTGACCGGTGCCGAGCTGCTCCGCATCGGCGTTGGGCTCGACGGGCCGTCACTGAGCGGCGGCGTCACCATCGATGGCAGCGGTTGGGCCACCGACCTGCTTCGCACTGCCCGGGACACACCCACCGAACCGATCACCCGCCCCGACGGCTTCGTCGGCGAGCTGCGCAGCTACCAGGCGCAGGCGCTTGCCTGGCTCGGGTTCCTCGAGGCCACCGGGCTGGGTGGCTGCCTCGCTCTCGACATGGGCCTGGGTAAGACACCGACGATCTTGGCCCACCTCGCGCTCCAGATCGACTCGGCCGAGATCGAGGCCGCACATGCTCCGGCACTCGTCGTGGCCCCACCCGCCGTCGTCGGCAACTGGGCCGCCGAAGCGGCCCGCTTCACACCGGGCCTCCGGGTGGTCATACACCACGGTGCCTCCCGGGCCACGCCCGACGAGTTCGACGCCGAGGTCGGCGACGCCGACGTCGTCATCACCACCTATGGCACGGCGGTGCGCGACGTCGAGACGCTCGCCCAGCGGACGTGGGGCCGGCTCGTGCTCGACGAGGCCCAGGCGATCAAGAACCCCGCCAGTGACACAGCCCAGCAGCTCCGTCGCATCCCCGCCAAAACCCGGCTGGCGCTCACCGGCACGCCTGTCGAAAACGGCCTCGGCGACCTGTGGTCGATCCTCGACTTCACCAACCCGGGACTGGTGGGACCCCGGCCAGCGTTCATCGCCCAGATGGCGGGCGAGGGCGAGGAGGCGTTGCGGGCGCTCAACGGGATTCTGGTGTTCCGGCGGACGAAGAGCGAGCCGGAGGTTGCCGCCGAGCTGCCGGACCGCATCGACGAGCTCGACCACTGCACGATGACCACCGAGCAGATCGGGCTGTACCAGGCCGTGATCGACCAGCTCGTCGCCCCGTCGGATGACCCGGAGGCCGAGCGGCGTAAGGGCGCGATCCTTGCCGCCATCACCGCCCTCAAGCAGATCTGCAATCACCCTGCGGCGTTAACGGGCAACGACGACGGTCGTCCGCTCGCCGCTAGATCGGGCAAACTGGCCCGCCTCGAGGAGATCGTCGGGTCGGTGTTTGCGGCCGGCGAGAAGATCCTGGTGTTCACCCACTTCGCCGAGTGGGGCCGTCGCCTCGCCGTTCACCTCACCAACGTCACCGGCGCCCCGATCTCCTGCTACGACGGCAGCCTGGCCCGGGGAGCTCGCGACCGCATGGTGGCCGAGTTCCAGGCCCGCGAAGGTCCGGCAGCGCTCGTGCTGTCGCTGAAGGCCGGCGGCACCGGACTGAACCTGACCGCGGCCAGCCACGTCGTGCTGTACGACCGCTGGTGGAACCCGGCGGTGGAAGACCAGGCCCGCGACCGGGCATGGCGGATCGGGCAGACCCGCACAGTGATCTCCCACCGCCTCGTGTGCCCGGGAACGATCGACGAGCGCGTCGAGGAGATCGTTGCCGGAAAGCGGCACATCGCAAACCTGGTGCTGCCGAAGTCGAGCTCGCTGGCCGATCTCGGAACCGAGCAATTGCGCAGCGCACTCGGCATCGACGCCGATGCCCTCCTCGCCGAGGACGAAGCATGAGCCGTCCCCGGACCCAGCAGCGGCCACAGCACCAGCGTCGCCAACAACGGGCCAAAGCGGCGCCGCGCGTCGACATCTGGCGCATCGTCGAGCCCACGCCAGAGCCGGAGGACATCAAACCGACGTCCGACCCGGCCTCGATGATCCGCTCGCTCGGCGATCCGCCCTTGGCGCGCCACAGCGACCCCGCAGCGCACCACGTCGCTGCAGTCGTCGAACGAGCGGCGGCGCTGGCCACGGCGCTCGCCGCCAGCGCCGACCTGCTAGCCGATCCCGACGACGCTCGGGACTGAACGATCCCGTGACGCCCGGACGCCGTCACGACGCTCGGCGAGGGCGATCCAGCTGGCGGGGCCGACCGATCAGACCGGCGCGAGCTGACCCGAGATGTACCCTGGTCGGCGTGGGCGTGGCCTCTGCGGTCGATGGTGACGACCCGGCGGCGCCCCTGCAGCTCGCTGACGAAGCGATGGCGGCAGGGGACGTTGATCGGGCCGTCGCCCACCTGTCTGCCGCGGTGCGCGCGCTGACCGCCGCCGGCGACAATCGCCAGGCGGCAACGACGTGCGCACGCCTTGGCGATGTGTTCGCCAACTGGTTGGGCAACAAGGTCGCAGCTCGCCCGTGGTTCACGCGGGCGATGCGGCTGATCGAGAATGAGCCGCCGTGCCCCGAACAAGGGTACGCAGCAGTGGCCCCGATGGGCTGCGATGTGGATGACCCCGCCGTGCTCATCGATCGAGCGGCGCTGGCCCTCGACCGCGCCCGCCGCTTCGGCGACGTGGACCTCGAGACGAAAGCTCTGGCCGACGGGGGGCTCGGCCACGTGCAGGCCGGTCGGGTGGCCGAGGGCATGGCGATGATCGACGAGGCCATGGCCTTGGCTTGCGGCGGCGGCACCAAGGACGCTGGCATGATCGGTAAGTCGGTCTGCTCATTCTTCACGGCGTGCTACTACACCGCCGACTTCGAGCGGGTGGAGGTGTGGAGCCGAGCGCTGCGCCAGCGCGGCGTCATCGGCTCAGCCTCAGTGCCGCAGGCGTTCCTCAGCAGCCACTGCCGCAGCGTGCAGGGGACGCTCCTGTGTCACCTCGGCCGGTGGGGTGAGGCCGAGGACTTGTTGAGACGCACATCTGCGGAGTTCGAAGAGGTCATGCCGGGTGGCGCCTGGCACCCGCCGATCGCCCTGGCCGAGTTGCGCATCTTGCAGGGCCGGCTGGCCGAGGCCGAGGCCCTGCTGCTCGGTCGGGACGACCACATCCAGGCCCTCCTGCCAACGGCTCGGCTGCACCTTGCTCGCGGCGACTTCGACCTGGCCTGCGCTACCGCCCGCCGGGGGCTGCGCCTCATGGGTGATGACCGGGTGCGGGCAGCGGCGTTGCTCGGCGTGCTGGTCGAAGCCGAGCTGTCGCGAGGCGACGTGAACCAGGCGGCCGTTGCATCCGCCGAGCTCGACATGCGCACTCGGGGCCTGAACTTGGCCGCCCTTGGGGCCGACGCCGCCCGGCAACGCGCTCGCGTCAGCGCTGCGCAGGGGAACACGGCTGCCGCCGTAGCTGCTCTGCAGGAAGGGCTCGACGACGTCGCCACTGCCGATCTGCCACTACTAAAGATGTCGCTCTACCTCGACCTGGCCCGGTTACACGAGACGGCCGGTGATCATGCCGAGGCGGTCGTCGAGGCGCGCGCTGCAGCGGCTCTCCTGGCCCGCCTCGACGTGGTGGTGCGAGCCAGCGACGCCGCCATGCTTCGTCGACTCGGTGTGGAGGCCGTTGCCCGCAGGGTGAGGGTCGGCTGCCGCGTGGCGACACTGAGCCCGGACGGGGTGTGGTGGACAGCGGAGTGCGGCGACACCGTAGTGCGCCTGCACGACACCAAGGGCCTGCGGTACCTGGCCGAGCTGGTAGGTCATCCTGGGACCGAGCGTCACGCGCTCGACCTTGTCGATCTCGTGGAGGGCGTTTCCGACATCGGGATCGACCGGCGCCGGCTCGGCGACGCCGGCCCGCTGCTCGACGCCCAGAGCCGCGCCGCCTACCGGCACCGAGTCGCCGAGCTGCGTGACGATGTGGAGGATGCGCTGGCTGTGGAAGATGACGACCGGGCAGCCAAGCTGCAGGCCGAGCTCGACAGCCTGGTCGGCGAGCTGGCCCGTGCCGTCGGTCTGGGCGGTCGCGGCCGGAAGGCATCATCCGTTGCCGAAAAGGCCCGCCTCAACGTCACCAGGGCGATGCGGGCCGCCCTCACCAAGCTCACCGAGGCGCTGCCTGCGCCCGGCGCAGTCCTCGACCGCCGAGTACGCACCGGCTTGTTCTGTTGCTACGAACCCCACCCAGACGATGAGACCATCTGGAGTGTTCAGTCATGAGTGAACGGAACCGCCCGAGGCCGAACGCCCCCAAGGTATGGAAACCAAACTTGACGAGATCGCCGACGGGATCTACCGACTGTCCACGTTCGTACCCGAGGTGGCACCTCCCGCCGGCTTCACCTTCAACCAGTTCCTGATCGACGCCGACGAGCCGCTGCTGTTCCACACCGGGCCACGGGCGATGTTCCCACTGGTGGCCGAAGCCGTCGCCAAGGTGCTGCCGGTCGAGTCCGTCCGATGGATAACGTTCGGCCACGTCGAGTCGGACGAGTGCGGCTCGATGAACATGTGGCTGGCCGCCGCTCCGCAGTCACAGGTGGCCCATGGCGCTCTCGGGTGCGACGTCTCGTTGAACGACATGTGCGACAGACCGCCCCTTCGAATGGCCGACGGAGACACGATCGATCTCGGTGGAAAGCGGGTGCGGCACTTCGACACGCCCCACGTCCCTCACGGATGGGAGGCGCGAGTGCTCTTCGAGGAGACCACGTCCACGCTGTTGTGTGGCGACCTGCTCTCGCAGCTCGACGGCGAGGACGTGGCGTTGAGTACCGATGACCTCGTAGAACCGGCCATGGCAGCAGAAGCGATGTTCCGTTCGTCGTCGATGGCGCCGGACACGGCAACGATCATGCGCCGATTGGGCGACCTGTCGCCCACCACGCTGGCCGTGATGCACGGCTCGTCTTACAGCGGCGATGGTGGCAAGGCTCTCCACGACCTCGCCGACGCCTACGAGCAGCAGTACCTGCAACCGACGTCTTGACGCCCGACCGGACCGGCAGGCAGGTCCTGTCTGTTCGAAGCCGGACGGAATGGGAACCGGATGGGGCGGCATCACCACAGGATGGGTTGGCGGTCTCGGACGTGCCCTCCGCTCGGTCCGTCGTCGGGCAGGGTGGCGGCCCACGTGATGCCGGCGGCACCTTCGGCGACCGGCCGACCACCGGACCCTCCCATGTCGGTGGCGACCCAGCCGGGGCAGACGCTGTTGACGAGGATGTGGTCGCTGTCCAGCTCGAGCGCCTGGCGGACGACATCGAGGTCGGCTCCGATCGCGGATTGCCACGTGTCGTAGTGGATGACAGCGTTGTTGACGAGCACGTCGAGACGGCCGTGCACTGCGCCGATGAGTTCGGCGGCGGCGTTGGCCGTGCTCGCATCGGTCACGTCGATCGTGATGACTCGGACGTCGAGACCGTCGTCGACGAGCGGCGCGGCTGCGAGATGGCCGGCTTCGAGGTCACGGCTGGCGAGGTACGCCGTGTGGCCCGCTACGGCGAGTTGCCGAAGACTTCACGACCAAGACCGCGGTTGGCGCCGGTTACGAGGGCGACCAGGGCGACGTCGTCAGTCCGGTAGATGGCGATTCTCTTGGTGGCGGGCATCTCGAGTGGCCGTTCCTTCCGGCGGAATCATGACCTCGGAGGTCATCGCACTCGGTCGCGCTCTCCGTCAGACTTCTACCGAGACAGCAAGCGATGGCACGGAGGAAGACGTATGACAACCTATGGAGTCGGGATCCTGACAGACGTGAAGATCGGCCAGGGCATCACGGAGTACCTGCAACGCATCGATGCCACGCTGGAGCCTTACGACGGCCACTTCATCGTGCACGGCGGTGAGGCGGATGTGCTCGAGGGGAAGAATCCCGGAGCCGTGGTCATCATCGAGTTCCCGGATCGAACCCATGCCGAGGACTGGTACAAGTCGGCGGCCTATCAGGAGATCCTGCCGCTGCGAACCGAGAACTCCGTGAGCACCATCTTCCTGATCGAAGGGGTTGACCGTACCCACCGGGCGACAGACGTGCTTGCCTGAGCCCGACAGTCGACAGCCCGACAGTTCAGCGGGCGCAGCCCGCCCGCCTTCACGACGGGCGGGCTGCACCAAGACGGGTAGGTCCGTCAGCCCCCTTGGTCGCCCGGCGGCGTCGTCGGAGCGTCGTCCGACGAACTATGCGGATCCACCGACGTCGCGTCGCGCTCGTCGGACTTCCCGACAGGCCGCCCCGACTCACCTTTCGTTCCGACGTCTTGACGGCCAGCCTCCTTGGCGTCATCGTCGCCTACGTCCTCACCGCTGCGGGACGGGCTCGGGCCGACACCCATCGGTGACTCGGGCACCTTATCGGTGACCTCGTCGGCGCTGACCGGCTGCTCGTCTGCCGGGCTGCCGGTTGCTCCCTCGGGGCCCGTCTTGGTGTCTGCGAGCTGGCGTTTCACGCTCTCGGCGCGATCCTCCTTCGAAGGTGTGCTCTCGTCGGAAGTTCGGTCTTCGTACGGCGGGACGAGACCGCCGGCCTCGTTCTCGCCGCCTGGGTCGGGGTTCGGGCCCCGCGAAGGCGAACCACCGGGCTGAGCGGAGCGGTTACCCCCCTCCGGATCGCGTCCTTCTGTGGACTCTTCCATCACCTTGCTCCTTTCGTCGTCATGTCGATGCCCTGCCGAGACCGAGCTCGTGCATGGCTACATGTTCCGGATCTTCAGATATCGGGCGATGTCGGGATACGCAGTCTTCGCAACTACGCCGACAGTCGCGAGTGCCAGTAGTGGTAGGGCCATGCGACGGATCATCGGATCTCCTCCTTCTGTGCGATGAGCTCTTCGACCATGCGAGCGGCGTCGTCGACGGCCGCCGCAACTGGGGGCGACAGGCCGATGCCTTCGCCAACGTCGGCGGGTTCGCACCCGACGAGCAGCAGCCGCCCGATCTCACCGCCGAGCTCCGCCACCATCCCGAGCACCGCCCTCGGATCCATCTGGTGGCTGTCGAGCGGGGGCACATCATCGAGGTCGACATCGGGCACGAGAACGGAGACGGTCCCCGGCGCTTCACCTCGCGGCAGCGCGTCGATGAGCACGACCAGGTCGTAACCCTCGAGCAACTCGTAGGCGAGATGGACCCCACGGATGCCGTAATCCTCGACATGGACGCCATCGGGCATCGGTCGGCGCGCCAAGCGCTGCGCTACCTCACTCCCGAAACCGTCGTCACCGTTGAAGATGTTGCCGATCCCAGCGACGAGCGTCTTCGTCGCCGTCATCGGACCGGCTCCACTTCGTCGGGATGGAAGTACAGGAAGCGGCCATACCACTGGTGCAGCTCGGCAGCCGGGTCGTCGTCGAGCGTCACCGCCACGTGCTGGTCGCCGTCGACGTCGAAAAAGACGCCCTCGACGGTGGCCACGCGGTCGGCGAGGAAAAGATCTTGGGCGTCGGTGCGGCGGCTGCCGGGCCGCAGCCTCACTTTCGAGCCCTTCTGCACGTCGACGTCGTCGATGCAGATGACGTCGGTCCACGGATCGACCTCGGCGTCGACGGCTGGTTCCCACCACGGCAGCGGCTTCTCGGGCGCCGGGCGCAACGTCCGGATGGCGCCGTGCAACCGCTCAAAGATCTCGGGCGCGAAGTCGTCGACGCGGTCGACAATGGCTGCGGCACGCGGGTCGGTGGCGCGTGCCTCGAGCTTCTCATCGTCGGTCAGTGTCAGCACCCGCAGCGCCAGGATCTCGTCGATCTCGGTGGAGTCGCACATATCGCCAGGGCTCTCGTCCGCCACCTCAGGTCGGTCGTACAGGATGATCGGCGACGACAGGATGGTTGTGTCGTCACCATCGTCGCCGATGAGCACCGGGAAGGCGTTCTTGTTCGTGCACGAGGCAACGGCGCCACGGGCGAACTCGGGCGGGTCGAGCGACGACAGGAACGATCCGTCGTCGGCGTGCAGCAGCACGTGCACGCCGATCAGCGACCGGCGTACGGAGTCCTCCCTGCGTCCTCCGCGCTCGCCCCACTCCGTGACGTTCTCAACGCGCACCTGGAGGCGGGTCAGCGGATACGGTCCCGGCACATCCTCGATGGCGATGCGTACGAGGCCGTTGACGGCCCAACGCTCCCTCACCACGCGACCGGCTGTGCCGAGCTCCTCCACCTCACGCCACGCCGGCATGGCGAACGGGGATTCGGAGGTGCCGACAGTGGCAAGCTCGACGCCAACGACGTCGACGGTGTGCTCGACCGCCTCCTCCCACGTCGCCCATCGCTGACCGTCGACGTCGAGCTGGGCGACCGGCACGAAGCTGTCGCCCTCGGCGGCCTCGACGGTGCGGGCCTGAACCTGCAAGAACCGGACGCGAACGTCGACCTTTGCCGCCAGGCCGAACTCGGCGATCACCTCGGTCTGCTGGGCCCACTGTTCCGAGCCGTCTGCTTCTGCGAACCGCTTCGGGGCGAGCACGCCGAACTGCCACCGCACCTGGTTCTTGGTCGCCGACGCCCGATACGGGTAGAGCACGTAGCCCTCGTAGAGCACTGCGTCCGCGACCCGCCCGGCCCGCTCGAAGGCCGCGGCCGTGGCCTGCACGACGGCGCTCACGCCATCACCCGGTGGGGGCTGCGCCCCCACACCCCATCATCGTTCTGCGCAGGCAGTTCCTCGCTGGCGCTCGCGCGCCCGACGGCGCTCACGCGCCTGCCTCCTTCAGCAGCAGCTCAAAGGTGTCCTCCCACGACGGGATGGCGCGCTCGGCCTTGTAGCGGGTGAGGGCGTCGATGGTCTCACGGCGCAGCCGGATCCAACCGCTGTTCGGGAAGTACAGGTCCATCAGGTCGCGCCACACCTTGACGGGCAGGCGGTAGTTCGCTTCGACGTGCCACGCCACCGGTTGTACCGACACGACACCGTCGCGGCGGGCGAAGACGGTGCCGCTGAAGAGCAGTGCCAGCGGGATCTCACCGTCGCTCAGCGAGTGCAAGTACTTGGCCGCCGCTACTTCGAAGTCGTACGAGCAGGCGACGGGCAGGTCGACCTCGGTGCGGCCGGTGAAACCGGTGAGCATCGTCGAGGCGTGCGTCCAGAGGAAGGGCCGCAACGACTCGCCCCACTGCGGCTGCTCGCCGAACAGCTCGAGCAGCCTGGCCTCCTCGTCCTTGCTGTAGCGCCGCCGCTGCGGCTCGATCTGGATCTGGGTGCGCAGGGCGATGGCGTGAACGGGGTCGCCGCTCGGCTCGGTGATCGCAAGACGCAGCAGCAGTGTCGGCACCGCTGCGTACGGCTCGGCGCGAGCGTCGATGACCTCGATGGTCAGCTCGCTCATTGATAGCTCATCGATCGCTCATCGACATCGAGCCCGTACATCGGAGAAGAACTGGTCGAGGGCGTCCTTGGCCTCGCGTCCGCCGTCGAAGCCGCGCCACAGGCGGCGCACATGGCCGACCAGCTCGTAGCAGGCGTCGATCGGCACCACGAAGGCCTCTTGGTTCTCGTCGCCGACACGTACGAGGAACGCCTCCACGTCGGCGATCAGTGTTTCCAGGATGGGGTTGGCCGCTACGAGCTTGTCCCAGGCATCGAGCTCGAGCAGCGACTCGGTGGCTCCGGCGGGGCTCGGGTAGAACGCCGTGACCCGTTCGAGCGACGAGTTGTGGAAGAAGAAGGCGACGCTGACCGGGATCTGGAAGGAGTCCCATGTGCCACCCGACATGGTGAAGCCGTCGACGACCGCGTAGCGGTCGGGCACGGCGCGGTAGCGACTGCCGCCGGCGCCCTCGGACGAGAACAGCATCCAGCAACCGCGGCACGTGCACATGAGGCTGCGGCTCTCCGCGTTCACGACGTGCTCGTGCTCGTCGCTGACCAGCTCGTCGCACATCTCGCAGCGCTCGCCGGGCCGGGGCCTCGGCGGCGCGTTGCGGATGCGCTGAAGAACACCGAGCGGATCGCTGGGCTGGGCGCTCATCCCGTCGGTACGGGTTTCTTGCTCAGCGTGATCGACGCCGGCGGCGTTGCGACCGGTGGTGTTTCGTCGACCACGTCGATGTGCACGATCTCCGGGGC
>JACDHN010000205.1 GCA_013821025.1 Acidimicrobiia bacterium
GACGTCATGTGTTTCATCGGATGGCCATGCTCATGGCCGTCGTCGTCGGCTTCCAAGGTGTCGCAACCGCCAGACAAGCTGCTGTCGTCGACCTGCTGCCCGACGCCAGGATTGCCCCGCTGTACGGCTTCGGGTTGGAAACCCGGCCGGGCGGTAAGACCCGACTGCACTTCGGGACGATCGGGTGGAACGTCGGCGACGGTCCGCTCGAAGCGCGGGGTAGCAGGAGCGACACCGACGATCCGGTGATGACCGTCAAACAACGCATCCGCAACTCGGCCGGCGGATATCGAGATCGTGTCACGCCGGCGTTGATGATCTACGAGACGGGCGACAGCCACGACCACTGGCACACGCGCCAGTTCATGGTCGTCAACTTGTACAGTCGGTCGGCGCCCGGCGGCGACGTGTACGGCCTGCGCAAGCTCGGCTATTGCCTGCTCGACGCCGAGCGGATGCCGATCCCGCCGCCTGGATCCCCGTCAACCCGTAGCTACCCCAAGGGATCGTGCGGCAATCGCACCAGCACGAGTGTGCGCACGGGACTGTCGATCGGCTACGGCGACGACTACCCGCCGAACTATGCCCATCAGTGGATGAACATCACAGGTCTTCGGCCAGGGACCTACCGGATCTGCACGACGATCGACCCGTTCAACGACTTCGTCGAGAAGTACGAGACGAACAACCAACGTTGGACGGACTTGCGCATCGACATCGCCGCCCGCCGAGTCGACGTCCTTGCGTCAAAGCGCGGGCCATGCGGACCGACGCGCGATCAAATCCCGGCCGCCTGAGGCGGTCAGCTCCAAGGGAGACGTGGCATCGGAGCGGATCACGTGACGGAGACGGTGCCCAGGTAGGCCGCCCCGGCGACCAACACCCACGACAGGAGTCCGAGCAGCAGCGGTCTCCCCCCGATCCGGAGCATCCGTTGGATGCGGACGCCCATTCCGAGACCGACGAGCGCGACCGTGAGGACCAGCTTCTCGGCTGTGGCGATGCCGTCGAGCGTCCCGTCCGGGAGAACACCCGTCGAGCGCAGCGCGCTCGCGGCGAGAAAGCCGGCGACGAACAACGGCAGTACCGGCGGCAGCTCGCCAGTCGTGCTGCTCGGGATCGCGCGACGTCGCCGGCGGATCGCAACGAGCGCCACCAGCGGCGCCAGCAGGACCACCCGGGTGAGCTTGACGACGGTGGCCGCTGCGACGGCGTCCGCATTGCCGTGTGAGGCGGTAGCGAGGACTTGCCCGACATCATGCACGCTGCCCCCGACCCAGGTGCCGAACGCTTCGCCGCTCAGACCGAGCGGCTCGGCGATCAGCGGCAGCACGAAGATCGACAGGGTACCGCACAGGGTGACCAGCGTGATCGCGTAGGCGGTCTCCTCTTCGTCGGCGTGCACGACCCCGTCCATGGCGGCAATTGCCGACGCCCCGCAGATCGAGTACCCCGTGGCGACGAGCAGGCCGAGGTCTTCGGACACGCCAAGTCGTCGAGCGAGCCATCGCGTGCCGGTGAAGGTGAGGCCGACGACCAGCGCCACCACGGCAAGGCCCGAAGCACCGAGACCGACGAGGTCGCCGGCCGACAGCCGGAAGCCGAGCAGCACGACGCCGACACGTAGGAGCGAGCGGGCCCCGAACCCGACCCCTGGCGCGAACCGCTCGGGAAGCGTCACGATGTTGCCCACCAACGCGCCGAGCACAACTCCAGCCACCAGTGGCGACAGGAACGATGCGACGATTGCCAGCCCGGTGGCGACGGCTGCGATGCCTGCCAGCAAGGCGAGCCCCGGGACGATCTCGGCGGCCTGGCGCATCAGGGTGCGTATCGAGATCCTTCGCGCCTGCGGCGGCACTGCCCGAGCGTTCGGGCTTGCGCCGTCCGACGGCGGAGCTACAGGTCGCACCACGTCGATGTGGGTGGCACGTCAGTCAGCGTTCACAGGATCAGGCGTGAACTCCAGCCGGCCGTGATCCACGTTGGGGAGCACGTACCGGGCGAACAGGTCGCACTCGGCAGCGTGCGGGTAGCCAGACAGGATGAACGCCTCGATACCTGCGTCGCTCAGCTCCCGGATCTTGTCCAGCACCTGGTCGGGATCGCCGACAATGGCGGCACCTGCACCGGAGCGGGCCCGACCGACTCCGGTCCACAGGTGCCGCTCGACGTAACCCTCTTCGTCGGCCCCTTCGCGCAGCACGGCCTGCCTGGCGACGCCCGTCGATGCGGAATCGAGGGATTGCTGGCGGATCGTCGACCCGACGTCGTCGTCGAGTTTCGACAACAGTCGGCGAGCGGCTTGGCGAGCCTCGTCCTCGGTCTCCCGGACGATGACGTGGCTGCGCCAGCCGTAGCGCAGACTGCGGTCCTTTCGGGCGGCACGGGCGTTCATGTCAGCCTTGACCTCGACCACCTTGTCCGTGGTGTCGGGCCACATCAGGAACACGTCCGCGCCCGCAGCGGCACATTCACGGGCGGCCGGTGACAGCCCACCGAAGTAGAACAACGGGCTGGCCCCCGACACGGTCGTGATCCTGGGCGGGTCGACCTCTAGGTCGACGAAGTCACCGTGGAACTTGACGGCGCGACCATCGAGCAGCTCGCGCAGCGCATACATGACCTCCGTCGACCGCCGGTAACGAGGGCCGCTGTCGAGGGTCTCGCCGGGAATGTCGCTGGAGATGATGTTCACCGTGAGGCGGCCCGCCATGATCTGGTCGATCGTGGCCAGTTGGCGCGCCAGCTGAGGCACGACGAGCTCGCCGCAGCGAACGGCCAGGAGCATGCGCAGCGACGTCATCGGTGCCATCGCCGCGCAGAACGCGGTGTTGTCGATCCCCATCTGATAACCGGACGGCAGCAGGACGTTGTCGAACCCGTAGCGATCAGCGGTGAGCACGATGTTGCGACAGTGCTCGAAGGAACTCGCGAGCACGGGATCGGGTACCCCGAGGAACTCGTAGTCATCGTCGCAGAGCGCGCTGAACCACGCCATCTCGACGGTAGGACGGGCCGCAGTGGTCACGTGATCAGTCTCCTCCGTGGACGCGGGTGCCGAGGCAAGCGCCAGCGACGAGGTACACGCGGCGCCGAGGAGGCGCCGCCACCAGCATGGTCATGCGAATGCCTCCCAGCAGCGGGCGGTGAGGTCCGGGCTTGGGACGACCTCACGCATGTCGACGGGCCGGCCGAGCACGATGCTGCGTTGGGCGGCAACACCCATGGCGACCGACCATAGCCCGTCCTCGAGGGTCACCTCGGGGGCGCCGCTCGTGCGGATGGCGTCGAGGAACCGGACATGTTCGAGATAGCTCGATCCGTGATGCAGGCCCTCGTGGACGATCGCCTCGTCGTGAACCCGATACGTCTCGACGTTGCCGATCCAATGCTCGCCCCGACGACCGACCCGGATCGTGCTCTCGGGGATCAACGCCTCGACCTTGCCGGCCGTGCCGACAACCGAGATCTCCTCCTGGTTGTGCGTCGCTTCGGCGAACATGCACAGGTCCAACATGGCCCGTACCCCGCTCGGGTAATCGACGATGACGAAGGCGTTGTCGAGTACGTCGGCCCGCTGGCCGTCGATCAGCTCGTCGAGGTGATTGACGTCCTGCGCCCCCGACGCCATCACGCGGCTCGGACGCTCACCGACGATCAGGTTCATGAGATCAAAGAAGTGGCAGGTCTTCTCCACGAGCGTCCCGCCGGTCTTGGCGGTGAGGCGGTTCCAGTTGTCGACTTTGGCGAGGAATGGGAATCGGTGCTCGCGCATCGCCACCATCCGCGGTCGACCAACCCCGCCGGCGTGGACTACTCGGATGAGCTCGGCGACGGCGGGCATGTAGCGGTACTCCAGGCCGACCCATGTGATCGCTCCTTCGGGGCGACGATCATCGAGCTCGATCAGGCGTTCGCAGTCGGCGACGGTTGTGCAGAGCGGCTTCTCGACGAGTGCGTGGAGGTCAGTCGCCAATACGTCGGCGACGATGTCGATGTGAGTGTGGTTCGGCGTGGCCACCACGACCGCATCGCACGTACCGCTGGCCAGCAACTGGTGGTGGTCACCATACGCGTGCACGCCGGCACCGGCTGCGGCGCTCCCGGCGGCGAGCGAGCCGGCGTTGGTATCGGCGATGGCTGTCACTCGCGCGCCGTCGATGGACCGGATGTTGTCGATGTGCTCGATACCCATCATTCCGGTTCCGATGACGCCAGAGCGGATCTCATCCGAATGTGTCGCGGTCACACCTGCCATCTCTCCAGCCAATCCTTGAACAGTCGCCACCGAAACCGTCATGTTGTCGCGAAGGAAATAGGCTTAGCCTATGGCTTCCATCCTGACTGCCGATGGGTTGGACGTGTCAGCTGTGCGGCTGTTCCTGTCAATCGTGGAGCTGGGCAGCGTCTCAAAGGCTGCCCGCCGCCACGGCATCGCCCAGCCCTCGGCGACCGCCAAGCTGCACAAGCTCGAGCGCCAGCTCGGCGTCCAGCTGCTCGATCGCAGTCCCTCCGGTTCGGTGGCCACACCGGCAGGCGTCGGTCTCGCTCGTGCGTGCGCAGAGACGGTGGCCAAGGCTGTTGCACTGGTGGACCGCGCCGACGCGCTGAGGGACACGCAGACCCATCTCACCATCGCCACGACCCGCCACGTGGGCGACCATTTCCTACCGGGCTGGATCACGGCGTGCCCCCTCGATGATGTGCGCATCGACGTCGTGGAAGCAGACACCTTGACGGTCGCTCAGACCGTTCGCTCGGGCGAAGCGATGCTCGGATTCACCGAAGGCCCCGCCGCTCCACTCGGGCTGCGCTCGGAAGTGGTTGCGATCGAGAAGGTGGTACCCGTGATCGGGCGACGCCACCAGTGGTTCGGGCGCCGACGCGCCGTCACCGGACGGGACCTGATCTCGACCACGCTCGTGCTCGGGCGCAGCGGATCCGGGACCCTCGACGTGGTCGAGGCCGCGTTCGCTACCAACGGGCTCGGGGCGATCGGCCATCACGTCGAGGTCGACGGCGCAGCGGCGACGCGAGTGGCAGCGCTCAACGGCGCCGGGGTGGCATTCCTGCCGACGTGCCGTGTGGCAGGTGACCTTCGGTCCGGCGGCCTGAAGGTGCTGCCAGTACGCGACGTCAACATCGAGCAGCCGGTTCGCGCAGTGTGGCGCGGGGTGCGACCGTCGGCACCAGCTGCTCGACGGCTGGTCGAGCACCTGCGCAATTCCAGCCGATCCGGTCCATTCGAATGACAGCCACGATGTTCTCATGGGCTGAGCGTGGTCAGCCCGGTTCGATGAACTCGAGGTCGAGCTCGAGCGTCACGACATCGCCGAGCAGCAAGCCGAGGTCGCCCAAACCGAGGCCGAAGTCCTTGCGCCGGATCTCGCCGGTCGCGTCGAACCCGGCGTGGCG
>JACDHN010000206.1 GCA_013821025.1 Acidimicrobiia bacterium
TCGTTGCCCTGACCAGTCGCCGTGTTCGTCACCAGGCTTGCGGTGATGCCAGCCTTCGACGTGCCGTAGAACGCGGTGTCGACGCCTGCCTCACCACGGAGCTGGTCATCGCCCGAGTTGCCCACGAGCGTGTCGTCGCCGACCCAGCCGTCGATGTAGTCGTTGCCCTTGCCGCCGATGATGGTGTCGCCGACATCGTCGTTGTTCCCGCCACCAGCGTTGCCGACCAGTGTGTCGTTGCCTTCCTCGCCGTTGATGTTGTCGGCGCCGGGGCCTCCCAGCACGAAGTCGTCACCTTCTCCGCCGAGCACGCTGTCGTCGCCGGCGTCGCCGCAGATGCGGTCGTTGCCGCCGAAGCCGCGGATGGTGTCATTCCCGCCGAGAGCGACGATCACGTCGACGCCGGCCGTGCCGTTCAGCACGTCGTTGAGCCCGGTTCCCACCAGCGTCGCCGCCACACCGAAGCACGTCGGCGGCGGCCCGTTCGCGACGTGCAGGTTCAGCTCGCCGTTCTGGCCGCCGAACCCGTCGACGCGGATGCGGTACGTCGTACCGCCGTTGACGGGGAACGTCACCAGGCTGCGACTGCCCACTCCGCTGTCGTCGTCGTGGGCGATCGTCGTGAGCGACCCGAGCGAGTTGCCGGTGAACGCCGTGAGCACGGTGTCGAACGTGGTCACGTTGCCGCCACCGTCGTCGGTGGAGATCGTGGCCGTCCCCGTAGCCGCCGGTGTCCAGTTCCACCAGACGCTGTTGTCGATGGCACCGGGACCCGGTTCTCCCGCTTCGGCGTCGGCGCACACGTTCCAGTCGTAGTCGTCGGCGCCGCCGGCCGGAATCGTCTCGGCGAACGCAAAGTCGTTGTTGTTGACGTTGCGTGTCGCCGCGTCGAGCACGTTGATCCGCTTCCTGGTGATGCCGTTACGGGTCACGTTCACGCCGGTGGCGTCCAGGTCGGTCGCCACAGAGGCTGGGGTGCCGTTGCCGATGCACTCGCGCAAGAGCGCGAACGCGCCGACCACGTGCGGGGTGGCCATCGAGGTGCCCGACTTGTTGCCGTGCGCGTCGACACCGCTCGTCACCGGTGCGTCGATGTTGACGCCAGGAGCCCACCAGTTGGTGCTGGCGGCCGAGTTGCTGAACCCGGCCGGCGTATCGGTGTCATTCGTCGCCCCGACCTCGTACGAGCTCGGGAGGCAGCCCGGATAGCTGGTCCGATCGCTGAACCCGTCGTTGCCCGCTGCGGCCACGACAGCCACACCCGCAGCCTGAAGGTTCGCTGCCAGGTTCTGCGTCGAGACGTGGGCTGCGCCGCACGCCGCCTCCGTGAGGAAGATGTCTCCGCCGAGGCTGAGGTTCAGCGCGGCGATGTTACGTCCACCGGTGCGTAGGTTCAGCGTGTGCTGAAGCGCCAGGTCGAGATCGCTGAAGAAGTACCGCCAGCACGGGTCCGGCCCACTGCCGCAGGCGGCTCCGGTCGACCGGTGTCCGATCTGGATCGCCACGATGCCGGCACCGCCAGCGACACCTTCGTGCCCTCCCGTATACGTTGTGCCGGCGGCGATGCCACCGACGTGGGTGCCGTGGTCGCACTGCGTCGAGTACGTGCAGTTGTCACCAGATGCGCCACCGATCTGGGATGTCATTCCGTTGGGGCACCACGACGTGGCCGAGAAACAGGCCTGCGCCACGATCCGCCCGGTGAAGGCGTTGTGCTGGTTGTCTACACCGGAATCCAAGATGGCGACCTCGTAGCGGCCGCCAGGGCCACCCTCCCAGTTATTGCCGAGCACCCCCGCCGTGTTCAACAGATCACTGTCGATGACCCCGGTGGATACGTCGAGCGCCATGCCGAACTCCTGGTCGAGCGTCACCGACGCCACGTCGGGTTCGGCCAGCAGGACATCGAGCCCGTCGGCATCGACCTCGACCACGGCGGCCGGGATCACCGCGTACGGGGTGAGCACTTTGGAGCCCGTCCCGTCCAGCGTCTCCGCCAACGTGTCGAGCGAGGCATCAATGGTGTCTCGCTGCTGACGGGCGGCCGACTTCGACAGGTCTGCCTCGACCTTCACGGGCACGTTCATGGAAACGATCACCCGGGTCTTTCCCGACTTGCTCGCATCCGCGGCTGCGTGCAGCTCGCTCGCCGGATCACCGACTGCGGCGCTCGGCGCCACGAGCTCGGTCTTCGGATCATCGTCCTGCTGCTGGTTGGCCGATCCCTCGCCGGGCGCGTCCTGAGCTCCGGCCGGATTTTTCTTCACGGGCCCGAAATCAGGCTTCGACGACGGATCCTCGGTCGCGGCGGTCCCGCCGGCCCCGGTCTCTTCGACCAGCCCGACGTAGTCATCTCTCTCATCAGCTGGCCCGTCCTGGGGGTCGACTGGTTGATCTTCCTGCAACGGTGCCGGTGCTCGATCGACCGGCTGCCCGGAGACGCTGGCGCCCCCCATTCCCATGAGCGCGGCGGCGAGGATGCCCGATCCCCACAGCAGCCGGCGCGCGAAGTTCTTGCGCTCGTACATTGCTCCCCTTCTCTCGTATTGTCACTTCATCTGAGACCGGCACAGGCGGCGGACGTCTCACTGTCCGCTCGTCGACGCAGGCCGAATGTCACCCCAATGAGTGAGCGCCCACCCCGTCGGATACACGAAATTCCGGCCATCGTCTACTCCCACGGGGGTGGAACGCCCCGTGCAAGTAGAATGGCGTCTCGTGTCTGCGTTCACTTCCGATGCCGTGCGAGCCTTCGCAGAGCAGTTCCCCGGCAACCAGTTCGTCGCCGAGCGTGTCGAGGCCGCCTCGCGGTTCGAAGCCGCTAACCGGCCGACCACGGCCGAGGAGATCTGGCGATACAGCCGGATCGAGGAGCTGGATCTCGATCGGTACAGGCCGGTTCGCACCGCTACGGCGATCACAGGGGTGCCCGAGGGACGTGGTCTGCAGGTGGACGACACGTTCGACGTCATCGACGCCGACATCGACGTTCCCGATCTGTTCGCCGACCTCAATGTCGCGTTCATGTCGCCGACCGTGTTGCGCGTACCCGCCGGTACGGTCATCTCCGAACCGATCGTCGTCGCGCACACGTCGCCTGGCCCAGGCACGGCCACGTTCCCGCGGCTCGTGCTCGACATCGGCGAGGACGCCGAGGTGACGGTCGTCGAGCGCTTCTCGTCGCCGGACGACGAGGACAGCATCGTCTTCCCGCTGCTGCAGATCCGCACTGCCAGGGCGGCCCGGGTCAAGTACTTAGCGATCAATGAGCTAGGCCGTTCGTCGTGGCAGATCGGTCACCAGCAGGCAATCGGAGGTCGCGACTCCACCATGCTGCTGGCGACCGTCGCCCTGGGCGGGCAGTACGCCCGCGTGCGCAGCGAGGCCCGGGTCGACGGTGAGGGCGCCAGCACGAAGCAGGTGGCGCTGTACTTTGCCGCCGACGACCAGATGCACGACTTCCGCACGATCCAGGACCACGCGGCCCCGCACGGCAACAGTGATCTGCTGTTCAAGGGGGCCGTGCAGGACGACGCCCGCAGCGTCTACACGGGGCTGATCAGGATCCGCAACGAGGCCAAGGGCACGAACGCGTTCCAGACCAACCGCACGCTCACGCTGTCGGAGGGCTCATGGGCCGAGAGCGTGCCCAACTTGGAGATCGAGACGAACGATGTGCACTGCAGCCACGCCTCGACGGTCGGCCCGATCGACGAGGACCAGCGCTTCTACCTCGAGAGCCGTGGCATCTCATCGGGTGTGGCCGAGCGGCTGATCGTGCTTGGTTTCTTCGATGAGGTACTCGACCAGCTCCCGGCACCGGAGCTACTCGCGGCGCTGCGCCAGCAGGTGGCCGACAAGCTGACGGTCGATGAACACGATGAGGCCGCGGCGTGAGCGAGCGCGCTGTGAGACACACCGTTGCCGCCCTCGACGATCTCGAGCCGGGCACGGCCCGACGATTCGTGCTCGACGGCACCGACGTCTCCGTCGTGCGCATCGACGACGACGTGTACGCCATCTCCGATACGTGCAGCCATGCTCAGGTGTCGCTGTCGGACGGTGAGGTGTGGTGCGAGGAACGTGAGATCGAGTGCCCGAAGCACGGCAGCACATTCGATTTGACATCGGGTGAGCCGCTGACGTTGCCCGCCACCCAACCGGTGGCCGTGTACGGCGTCGACGTCGTCGATGGCCAGATCGTCGTGATCATCGGTGACGGCGAGAATGGGGCGACCCGATGACCACGCTCGAGATCCGCGGCCTGCGGGCCGGCGTGTACAACCGGGAGATCCTCACCGGCATCGACATCATCGTCAAGTCCGGCGAGGTGCATGCCGTGATGGGTCCGAACGGCGCCGGCAAGAGCACACTGTCGGGCGTCATCATGGGCAAGCCCGGTTACGACGTGCTCGGCGGGACGATCACGCTCGACGGCACCGACGTGCTGGCGATGTCCACGCCGGAGAGGGCGCTCGCCGGCCTGCATCTGGTGATGCAGTACCCGACCGAGGTGCCGGGCGTGCGGGTGCTCGACGCGCTGGCCGAGGCGTTTGCCGCACGCGGCCGCAGCGCCGAAGGCCTCGATGTCCTGCTGCGTGAGGAGGCGGCCAGCATCGGCCTCGAGGAGCGGTTCCTCGAGCGGGCGCTGAACGTGGACTTCTCTGGCGGCGAGAAGAAGCGCAACGAGACGTTGCAGCTGGCGGTGCTCCGGCCTCGAATGGCCATCCTCGATGAGCTCGATTCCGGGCTCGACATCGACGCCTTGCGAGATTGCTCCCGTCGGGTTGAGGCGTTGACGGAGCCGCATGAGGACCTCGACGGCAACCTCGTCGACGGCGTAGGTGTGCTCGCCATCACGCATTACAGCCGTCTGTTGAAAGAGCTGCGTCCCGACGTCGTCCACGTCCTGGTCGGTGGTCGCATCGTGGCAGAGGGCGGCCCCGAGCTCGCCGACACGGTCGAATCCGACGGCTACGCCGCGTTCGCGCCTGAGGTGGTCGAGCGCGAGGATGCGCCCTCGACGCTCGACGACCTATTCGCCCCACCGGGCTGACGCAGCGCCCTCTGTTCAAAACCATTGGTAGCGTCGTAACTCGTGGAACAGAAGCGGATCCGCATCACATACTGCGTGCCTTGAGACTATTCGGACCGCGCCGTGGGCGCGGCTAACGACCTGCTGCGCGACTATCAGAACGTCATCGCCGAGTTGACGTTCGTCACGGGCAGCAAAGGTGTGTTTGATGTCGAGGTGGACGGGCGGCTGCTGTACTCCAAGAAGCAGGTGGGCCGCCATGCCGAACCTGGTGAGGTGCTGGAGCGCTTCCGTCAGCTGGTCGGCCCCGACACCCCCGTCTACGAACGCTGACCGTACAG
>JACDHN010000207.1 GCA_013821025.1 Acidimicrobiia bacterium
ACCAAGGGCAGCTTCTACTGGCACTTCTCCGACCGCGCTGACCTGATCGGCGCCGCCCTGGAGCTGTGGGAACAGGAGGCCACGCTCGATGTGATCGATCAGGTGAACGCCGTGGCCGATGTTCGGGACCGGTTGTTCCGCCTGTTCGAGATCTCGTTCGGTGATCTACGCGACGGTCCTGTGGACGCCGCGCTCGTGGCACAGGCCGGCGATCCGTTGATCGGTCCCGTCGTCGAGCGCGTCAACCAGACTCGTCTGCGATTCCTCGAGGCCACATACCGCGAGCTGGGGTTGACACGGTTGCGGGCTGCCCGTCAAGCGCGGATCGCCTACTCCACGTACGTCGGACACTTCCTCGTCAGGCGTGCCGTGCCTGGCGACGAGCACCTGCACGGCATCTCACCCGGGTACCTGCGCCAGCTCCTGCAGAGCATCGTGCCGTAAGGCGGCCCGGGTGCTGTCGAGCACGATCGGCGCCCTGACGCCGGGCTCGGACGCCGGCGATGGGTTGTCCCAGGCGCTCGAGTTTGGTGCTAGATGCCAACAATGTCGTCGGCGGTCAGCGTCGTCAGCTGATCGTCGGACGGTTCGGCGACGGAGGCCAGCCGTTCGGCCTGACGGCTGACCGCCGCCTCGAACGCATTGCGCACGTATCGAGCGTTGCCGAAGCCTCGCGTGCGGGGAACGGCGTCGATCACGGCTTCGAGTTGGCGCCGGCCAGACTCGTCGAGGTGGTAACGCATGGCCTCGCTCATCGCCCCGAAGATCAACACCAACTCCTCCGTCGTGTAGTCGGGAAAGTGGACCGTCCGGGTGAAGCGGCTGTGCAGACCTGGGTTGGCGTCGATCAGCGTCGCCATCTCCGCCGGGTAGCCAGCCGCCACGACGGCCAGGTCATCGCGGTGGTCCTCCATGAACTTGACCAGCGTGTCGATCGCCTCCCGCCCGAAATCCTGTTCGCTGCCCCGGGCCAACGCATAGGCCTCGTCGATCAGCAGCGTCCCACCGACGGCAGACTCCAGCACGAGACGTGTGCGCTCGGCCGTCTGGCCGACGAATCCGGCCACCAGTTTGGACCGGTCCGTCTCCACCAGGTGACCCTTCGACACGACCCCCAACGAAGCAAGGATCTGGCTCATCAGCCGGGCGACGGTCGTCTTACCGGTGCCTGGGTTGCCGGTGAAGACGAGGTGGTGGCTGGTCTCGAGCGTCGGGAGCTGGCGCTCGGCGCGGATCTTCTGGATGCGCAGCAGGCTCGCCAGGCGCCGAACGTCTGCCTTCACGTCCTTCAGCCCGACGAGGCCGTCCAACTCGGCCAGCAGGTCCTCGATGGGTCGCGCTGGAGACGGGACATCCGGCGTGTCAGGTGAATCGATCGGTTCTGCGGTGGCTTCGGAGGCGGACGAAGGTCGAATGGCCGGCGATCCAGGGGCGTGTCGGGCGGTGGTCCCCGGCCGGCCGGATCGGCCTGGACGGGGCACGCCGACGGAGTCCATCTTCACCAGCAGCTTGGTGCGGAAGATGTCGAGTGCCGCCAGCTCGCCCGGAGACGGCACGAGGTCGACCGCCGCAGTCGCGTGGGCCAACCGCGTCGCCCCCGTGTAGTAACGCTGGGCTCTGGTGCTGCCGTCGCGAGCGTCGGCGCGTACCAGCAAGTCGAACAGGGTGCTCGGCGCGGCGAGCCACTTGCGCTTACCTTCGAGCATGCCGCCGTCGCGCAGCCGATCTGGTGTGACGAGGACAGGCGGGTCGAGAATCGTGCCGACATCATCGAGCCAGGCGCGCAGCTCGGTGTCGGTGTGTCGCTCGTCGGCATCCATCAGCGCCCCGACCAGGTTGGCGGCCTCGATCACGCACTCATGTCGCATGTCGCGCCCCGCCAGCGCGGACAGGTCGGCCGACACGTCCTCGATGAAGGAGGCGATGGGTTCGGCGAGCGGTCCGGGCATCGGCGGCCATGGTACGACGACGACCGGGAACAGATCACACGGACGGCCCCGCCCCCCGTGCTCCCCGAAGGACGTCCGAAGGACCCGCCGAAATGATTCTCATACAGGGGCGACTTGTAGCGTGACCGCATGGCAGAACGCTTCGAGAGTGTGCAGGCGGTGCGCGACGGCCTTCGCGATGTCGGGTATCTCGCCGACGAAGGCATCGCCGGCGTGGCGTTCCTCGCCGATCGACTCGAGAAGCCGGTGCTCGTAGAAGGCCCAGCTGGCACGGGCAAGACCCAGCTGGCCAAGTCGGTTGCCGAGATGTCGGGTGCCAGGCTGATCCGACTGCAGTGTTACGAAGGGCTCGACGAGTCCAAGGCGCTGTACGAGTGGAACTACAAGAAGCAGTTGTTGCGCATCCAGGCGGACCGCAACAGCGATGCCTGGAGCGACGTCCACGACGACATCTTCTCCGAGGAGTTCCTGCTCACGCGACCTCTGCTGGAGGCCATCCGGGCCACCGACCCGGTCGTGCTGCTGATCGACGAGGTGGACCGAGTCGAGGTCGAGACCGAAGCCTTGCTGTTGGAGATCCTGAGCGACTACCAGGTCTCGGTGCCCGAGTTCGGCACGATCGCGGCGACGCAGATCCCGCTGGTGTTCCTCACCTCCAACAACACCCGCGAGCTGTCCGAGGCGCTGAAGCGGCGCTGCCTCTACTTGCACGTCGACTACCCGACGCTGGAGCGTGAGCGCGCGATCGTGCTGGCCAAGGTGCCAGGCGTGACCGAGAACCTGGCAGACCAGGTGGCACGCGTCGTGCGCAGCATCCGCCAGCTCGACCTGAAGAAGCCACCGAGTGTTTCCGAGACGCTCGACTGGGCGCGCACGCTCGTGCTGCTCAACTTCGACACGATCGAGGAACAAACCGCCAAAGACACACTGCACATCCTGCTGAAGTACCAGTCCGACATCGTGAAGACGGTCAAGGAGATCGACTCGACGTCGTTCGCCTGAGGCGCTGTTCGGCGGCCGGCGCTTCCACATCCACTGCGTCGCGAACCCTCTCGTGACGGTGGGCCTCATGATGGACCTTCGTTGTCGCCGGCGTGAGCAACGACCTCTCAGAGACGACGAACCACGGTGGCCGCAGCGCCGTCGCCGGCAACCTCGGCGGCCGACACAGGCGCCTCGGGCGGAGGCGGCCGGACGGCAAGGCCACCGCCCCCGCGGGGCCACCCCGGGTACGGCGGCGGCCCCCTAGTCGGCCAGTGGCGACCAGGCGACGCCGGGGAACGCTTCGACCGCCGAGCGCGACGCGTCGAAGGCGAGCTGCTCGTCAGCGGTCAACGATTCGCCGGGGTCCGCCGAGCGAGACGCCGCGGCCGACAGCTCCGTCACGCGAGCCAGCGACAGACGGGCGATAGCGGCGAGCTGCTCCGGTGTCGGATCGAACCTCACGGCGCTAAGTCTATCGCCCGCCCCAAGTAGGGCTTCGATCTGCTCGCGGGTCAAGTTCGGCCAGGCCTCGGCGCGGCCGCAGCCCGGCGATGTCGGCTGCCGACAGGTGGGTCACGAAGCCCGAGAGCGCACCAGCTCGGTCGTCGGCGGTGGCGAGCACGGTGCCCATCTTGCGCGCGGTGAGCTCGGACTCCGATACAGCGGCGGTGTGACCGAACGCCCGGCCCACCAACGCTCGGTCGGCGAGCCCCTTCGCGTGCAGCCGGCCGAGCACGGTCATCACGGTCGTGTAGGCGAGGTCGTGAGCGATGTGCCGGCGGACGTTGGCCGGCGTCAGCGGTCCCGATGCCCGCCAGAGGACCGCCAGCACCTCCAGCTCCAGCGCGCCATCGGGCAGTCTCGGCGTCATTCCTCCGGGGGCAATCCCGGGCGAATGTACCCGCACGCCATCCGTCGGCGCTGGGTGCGTCCGAGCCAACCGCCAAAGGACTTGAAGCCGCTGTACCGGGTTGCGCCGCTGACCCGCTATCCTCGCGCGAGGCGGCGGGGAACGAACTGCGCTACGGGGAACTCTGACACGATGAGCGGTGCGACGCTCCAACACCGACCACTGGAGGAATGCCAATGACGATCCGATTCCGACAGCCGCGCCGCCGGCGCTGGGCTGCACCACTCACCGCGCTGACGGCCGCCGTCCTGCTCGCCTCGGGAACGGCCGTCGCCCATCCCGACGACGACGGGGCCGTCTCCGACGGTGCCGAAGAGCGCGACACGCACCAGCACGGCTCGAGCGAGGGCCACCTCGCGCCGGTGGACACACCGAGCGTCGAGCTGGTGAGCAAGCTGGCGTTGCGCAACGTCGAGCCGGAGAAGATCGCCGACGTTGGCGTCTACAACGGCTACGCCTACCTCGCCGCATGGGGCCAGGTGTCCTGCGGGTACAACGGTGTGCACGTCGTCGACATCAACGACCCCGCGAACCCTGAGGAGGTCGCCTTCATCGGCGCCAAGCAGGGCAGCTATCCGGGCGAGGGCGTCCAGGCGCTGAGCATCAGCACGCCGAAGTTCACCGGCGACATCCTCGTCACGAACAACGAGAAATGCAATGCCCGGGCCGGCTTCGGCGGCATGAACATCTACGACGTCACAAACCCCGAGCACCCGACGCCGCTGGCCAAGGGTGTCGGCGACTCGACGGTGGGCCCCCTCGGGACAGCGGCCAACGGTGCCGGCAAGAAAGCGGCGCATCAGACCCATAGCGTCTTCGCGTGGGACGCCGGCGACAAGGCATACGCCGTGATGGTCGACAACGAGGAGGGCTACGACGTCGACATCATGGACATCACCGACCCGAAGAAGGCGACGTTGATCGCCGAGTACGACCTCGACCTGCTGTTCCCGCAGATCCGCCAGGCGGCTCCGCCGAACCTGATCGAGGTCTTCCTCCACGACATGGTCGTCAAGGAGATCGGTGGCCGGCAGGTGATGCTGCTGTCGTACTGGGACGCGGGCTACGTCAAGATCGACGTCACCAACCCGCTCGTGCCGACCTACCTCGGCGACACCGACTTCACGAATCCCGATCCCGAGCTGTTGGAGTCCACGGGCGCCAAAGCGTGGCCGGAGGGCAACGGCCACCAGGCCGAGTTCACGTCTGAGAACCAGTACGTGATCGGCGCCGACGAGGACTTCGACCCGTACGTCCCGCGCATCAACAACGTGGACGACGGCACCCCGATCATCGCCAGCCTCGGCAGCGACACGAAGCCGCTGGAAACCGGCCAGGTGATCCGAGGCCAAACGGTGTTCGTGGGCCGGGCCTGTCCCGGTGACCCCGCCGTCCCGCCAGCCCCGGCGGGTCCCGGTGACTTCATCGCCGTCGTCGAGCGCGGCGCGTGCTTTTTCACGGAGAAGGTGGCCGCGGTCATCGCCGCCGGTGGCTACGACGCCGTGCTCATCTTCAACCGCACAGGGCCCGAC
>JACDHN010000208.1 GCA_013821025.1 Acidimicrobiia bacterium
CGGTGATCCCTGTGATCTCGGGCCTGTCCGTCGCCACCGGCGCAGCGCAGACCACGGATTCCTTCCGGCTTGCACTCGTGATCACCGCCCTCGTCGCAGCGGCTGCAGGGCCGCTTGCGTTCATCGGACTTGGCGATCATGTGCGCTGCGAGCGCACCGGTCACCGTGTGCACTGCGCCGTCGACGGCACGCCACTAGAACCCGACCCGCTCCGCCGCCCAACAGCGAACGAGGACCAACCCGTTCGGCGACGACTCTCCGATCGATCAACTCAGTAGGGCAGACCCAGCGATCGACTCGAACCAACGCACGCACCCAACGTACGGTGCGTTGACATCCCTCAGCACCGTCCGATAACGCAGAAGGTGTCGATGACGCGAGCACGACTGCGATGACCCTCCACCATCTCGACTGCTGCACCATGTGCCCGCTCGGGCGACGCTTCATCAACAATCAGCAGCATCTGGTCGGCCACGTCCTAGCGCTCGAAACGGCGGCCGGCGACGTCGTGCTCGTCGACACGGGGATCGGCACGTTGGCCATGGCCGAGCCACAACGACTGATGGGCCGCCAGTTCACGACGGTGTTCCGACCGAACCGCGACCCGGCTCGTACCGCCCTGCGGCAGCTCGAGGCCCTCGGCCACGCCCCCGCCGATGTGCGCCACATCGTGCTCACTCACCTCGACATCGATCATGCCGGCGGCTTGCGCGACTTCCCTACCGCCACGGTTCACGTCAGCGCCCGTGAGCTGGCGGCGGTGCGCGATCGCGGCACCTTCAACGAACGGCAGCGGTATCGACCGATCCTGTGGGAAGACGGTACGCAGTGGGCCCCGTTCGGCAACGAGGCCGATGGAGTCGACTGGTTCGGCTTCACGGGGACGCGCCTGCTACCTGACATGGCCGACGAGCTGATCGCGATTCCGTTCAGCGGACACACTCGCGGCCACACCGCCTTTGCAATCCGCGATGGGGACCGTTGGTTGCTCCACACCGGTGATGCCTACTTCCACACCGGCACCGTCCATCCCCACCTCGGCCCGCCGAGCCGTTACCTGCGGATCTTCGAGCGCGGAGTCGCTGTGAACCGCCGCGCCGTGAAGGAGAACCATGTTCGGCTCACCGAGCTGGCGGCCGGTCATCCCGACGTCACCGTCTTCTGCGCGCACGACCCAGTTGAGTTCGCCCGCCTCCGCGCCGGGCAGCAGATCTGATGACCCGCCGCTACCGATCTACTGAGTAGGACGCCGGTTCGGCGAACGGGTGGCTGAACCACACGACGGCTCCGTAGCCCATCGGCACTGCGAGCCCGCCGAGAAGCAGGATGAGCAGAGCATGCGTGCTCCAGCCAAGGTCGAGCGCGCCGATCGTGCCGATCAGTGCTGCGACGCCCACCTTCAGGCCGGGCTCAGCTGCGGGTGCGTTGGTTCGTCCTCCCTCCTGGCCAACGTCGTCTCCAGCGCGGCGACGCCGACGAGACCGAGCACGACGCTGCCAACGAGCAGATAGCGGCTTGGGTCGGTGAGCGAACCGGTCTCGGTGTCTGCGATCGAGACCGAGACGCCCACTCCGGTCGCGGTGATCGCGGTCAGTGCCGCCAGGTGCAGGTACACCCACAGCAGCGCCGTGACGAAAGCCGGCTTCGGTGCTCGGCGCGCCACGAAGTCGAAGTAGATCCACCACATCGAGAACCCGACAACCAGCCCGAGCACACCGGCCACGATGCCGGCCCCGTCCAGCACGCCGCGATCCTCCAACTCGGACAGTCCGACGATCACCCCCACGACGGACTCACCCAGCACGATGATCGTGAACAGGGCGAACCGTTCTGGGAACTTCGACGTCGAAAGCCTCGGCAGATCCGACTGCTGGGCGATCGTGAAGTAGGGGGTGGCGATGTCCAGCACCACGGCAAGGATGAACAGCGCCGCTCGCGTCCGGCCCGACGTGGCGAAGCTCCCCAACACGACGACGGTCACCACGGCGTATCCCCCCAGGAACCTCGCTGCGATCGGCCGGAACACCGGCACGTGGACGCCGGCCCGCGCCCATCCGATCTGGTTCACCGCCCTGGCCAGCAGGTAGGCCAGTGCGAACCCGACGTAGGTCGCGTCGAGCCCTTCCTCACCGAACACGGCCAGCCCGGCCACAGGCACGATCGCCAGGAACGCGAACAGGCGGTTCTCCAACCCGTCGGACTCGTCGAACCGCTCGGCATAGTAGGTGAACCCGTTCCACACCCAGAAGACCGCCAGGAACTGCACTGCGAACGTCACGACGCCATCGACGTCGAGATGGCCAGCGAGGTGATGCGCCAAGCGTGAGATCACGACGACGAACACGAGGTCGAAGAACAGCTCCAGCGAGCTCACCGTGCGGTCCTGCTCGAACTCTTCGTCGGTGCGCAGGGCAGGCCGCTGCCAGACTCGCCGAGTGACCGTCATCTCAATCCTCCACCGTTTGGTCACGCCCCACAGGTTCATGGGTGGACAACTTGTCCCGTGAACCCAGTCATGATTACATGCTTACCCAAGAATACAACTCTCGCCTGTTTGGAGCTGACGTCACCACACCACTGCAAAACACCGGCGGGCGAGGCCGGCTGGCGACGCTGCTGGAGACTCGCGGCGGTTCAGCAGCGCCGGAGGCGCCGTTCGTGATCGAGCACCGTGAGGCGCTCGTCTACATGCTGTGCGAGGCCGCGGAGCTCGAGCATGATCATCCGGGCCGTACGAGACTGTCCGTCCGGCGCGCTGAGCTACGCCGTGGACGGCGTCGAAGCGCGCGGACAGGTGGACTTCGCCGGTGAGCGCGAGCGGTCGGTGGAGGTGTCCAAGGACGGGCCGTATCGGGTCACCGGCGGGATCCCGCTCGTCGCAGGCTCCGGCGACGATGAGCCACGAAACGATGGCGCCTCCCGGGAGCATTATGCGTTGTGCCGGTGCGGGCAATCGCAGAACAAGCCGTTCTGCTCGGGCATGCACTGGTACGTCGATTTCACCGACCCGGTGCCCGATCCAGAGCGGACCCCGACGATCTTCGAGTGGTCCGGCGGTCTGCCGGCGTTGACCCGGATGACGCGCCGGTTCTACGAGAAGCACGTGCCGAATGATCCGATGTTGGCTCCCATCTTCGCCAACATGTCGGCCGATCACCCCCAGCGGGTCGCCAAGCGTTCGACCTGTGGTCCTACGACGACGTCGGCCAACACGCGGCTGCCATCCTCGCCCGCCTGCGCGACGGCAGCATGCCGTGCGACAGCGCCTGGCCGCAGGAGCGGATCGACGTCTTCCAACGGTGGATCGACACCGGCAAGACCGCCTGACCGCTCGACCGCTCGACCGCTCGGTAGCTGTCAGAGCACGGGTAGTCGTTGCTGGAGCCCGATCAGCGGCGCCAGCGGGTCGCCGGACCCGATGATGCGCTCGCCGATGTTGCGAATCGTCCAGCGATCCGGACGGAGCTCCGGATCGTCGAGCTCGTCCCAGGCGATCGGCACCGACACCGGTGCGCCAGCCGCCGGGCGGGTGCTGAGCGGCGCAACAAGGGTCTTGTTGATCGCGTTCTGCGTGTAGTCAAGCCGGATTCGACCAGCCCGCTTGGTGACCTCCCATTCCCAGCTGATCAGCTCGGGCACCGTGTCGCCGATCGCACGCGAGAGGGCCTCCACCCACGCCCGGGTCGCGTCGAACGTGTAGCCGTCGGCGACAGGGATCCAGATCTGGATCCCTCGCTTGCCCGTCACCTTCGGTCGGGCTTGCACGCCGAGGTGTTCGAGCGCGGTCCGGTGCAGTCGAGCCAGCACCAGCGTGTCGTCGAAGTCGCTGCCGGTGCCCGGATCGATGTCGATCAGCGCCCATGTCGGCCGGCTGGTGTCCCGTACGGTCGAGGTCCACGGGTGCACCTCGATGGCGCCGTAGTTGGCGACCCACGCCAGCGAGGCGGGTGAGTCGATGACCATGTGTCGCTTGGTCTCAGCCCGGTCGGATTGGTCGTTGCGCCAGCGCTGGATCCAATCCGGAGCGCGTGACGGCACTGCCTCGTGCCAGGAGCCCGGTTGATCCACGCCGTCCGGGTAACGGTGCAGGTTGACCGGGCGCTGTGCGAGGTACGGCAGCATCACAGGCGCCATTGTCGCGTTGTGCCGGATGAGGTCGCGCTTGGTCACCGGCTGGTGAGATCCGCCGGCGGGGAACAGCACCTTGTCGAGTTTCGTGAGCTTCAGCGTGTGTTCGCCGAGCTGCCACATGCCCGCCTTTCCGAGTGCGTCGAGCGCTTCCAGCTCGTCGAGGGTCGGCGCCACCCAGCTCGAGGTGCTCGACCAGCTTGCCGACGGTGACTCCTTCACGTCGTCGTTCGTGCGCCCGGACTTGACGGAGTGGGGATGCTGCTCTGGATCCCATCCGGCCAACGCGTCGGCGTCACGCTTCTTCAGCAGCAGCCATTGCTCCTTGCCGTCGCCTGCACGACGAACGAGCACGAAGCGGCCGCGCAACTTCTCCCCGTGAAGGTCGAAATGGAGGTTGCCGGCATCGATGGCCTCGATCGGATCCTCGGAGTCGGCGGCCTGCCAGGTACCCCAGTCCCAGACGATGACGTCTCCACCGCCGTACTCCCCTTCGGGGATCACACCCTCGAAGTCGAAGTAGTCGAGGGGATGATCCTCGACGTGCACCGCCATCCGCTTCACATCGGCGTCGCGCGTCGGACCCTTCGGTACCGCCCAGCTCACCAACACACCGGCGGCCTCCAGTCGGAGGTCGTAGTGCAATTGACGTGCCCGATGCCGTTGGACGACGAAGCGATGGCCACTTTGGGCGGGCGGCTTCGTACCCGCAGGTTCGCCGGTGACGGCAAAATCACGTTTGGCTCGATAGGCGTCCAGGCGGTCACCGGGCGCCGGGCGGTCAGCGCCCGGCGCCACGGGCCCATCCTTTGTCGCTCACCGGACCGATCAGGTCAGCCGGACGACAGGGCCTCGTCCATGCCCGATCGGAGGCGCTTCTCGACCGTACGGCCGTGCACGTCCTCGCCCCACTTCGTGGTCAGGAACGTGCCGGTCGGCTTTCCGTCCATGTTCATCTCCTCCTTCGATGCTTCCAACTCGACGGTACCCAGACCAGGTGAGGGCGAACCGGCTCCCTAGGCTCCCCTAGGTGAGCACGGCCCCCCGCCCGCGCAGTCCCCACAGGAGCACGGCGTGAAGGCACTGGTGGTCGTTGCACATCCGGTCCGAGAGAGCCTCACCCACAACGCCGCCAGAGCGGCCGTTGAAGGACTCACCACGGCGGGCCACGACGTCGTGCTGCTCGACCTGTATGGCGAAGGTTTCTCGGCGGCGATG
>JACDHN010000209.1 GCA_013821025.1 Acidimicrobiia bacterium
CGCAACGAGCTGTGGCGACCTGTTGTTGCCGTGCTGGCTGTCGCCGGCTACATCGGCGTATGGACCGGGTACTCGAGGACGAGGACCACGGCGCCGATACCGGCCACGGGCGCCGTGATCGCAAACCCTGAGAACCCCACGACGCTCGGGGGCGGTGCAGCCGTGATCGGCGCCGTCGCCCAGGAACCGCCACCGCCTTCGGCCGACGAGGCCAGCGAGGTCGATGACGAGGGCGCCACGCCCGTCGAGCGGGCCGTCGACATGCTCGGCCGGCTGTGGCCGCTGATCGCCGGCGTGCTGCTGCTGCTGTCGCTGGCCACCACGGCGACGCCGTGGCTCGTCGCCGGCGGCACCGTGCTGGCGGCCGGCGGCGGCTACCTGCTTGGACGCTTCGTCCCGACTCGAGCCTTGCTCGTTGTCGCAACGCTCGGCCTGATCGTCGCCGCCGCGTACTTCCTGTGGGTCGACCCGTTCAACTGGCTTGGCGTGCCGTCGAGCGTTGGCAAGGCGCTCGGCGTCATCGCCGCCGCAGCCGTCGCAGCGACGGCGGCCGGCCTCGCGTTCGTTCGACGCATCCCTGCCGCCCTAGTGGGCGTCGGCCTGTTCGGCTCGCTGGCACTGTTGATCCTGCTCACCAACGCCGTCGGCTGGGACGACTGGGGCGGCCTGATGATGAACATCTTCCTGGCCGTCATCTCGATCGGCCTGTGCTTCCCGCTCGGCGTGCTCCTGGCGCTCGGCCGGCGCTCCAAGATGCCGCTGATCCGGATCGTGTGCACTGCCTACATCGAGCTGTTCCGCGGCGTGCCGCTGTACGTGCTGCTGCTGATGGCCGGCATCGCCCTCGGATTCTTCGTGCCGTCCAGCATCACGCCAGGACTCGTCACGAGGGCGATCGCCGTGTTCACGTTGTTCACGGCGGCGTACGTGGCCGAGATCGTGCGCGGCGGCCTGCAATCGCTGCCGCGGGGCCAGACCGAGGCTGCCCAGGCGCTCGGCCTGTCGGCCGTGCGTACGACGTTCTTCATCGTGCTCCCCCAAGCCCTGCGCAACGTGATCCCGGCGATGGTCGGCCAGTTCATCAGTCTGTTCAAGGACACCACGCTGGTGGGCGGCGCGCTCGGCTTTCTCGATTTGTTGGCGGGGTCGCAGGCGGCCACCCGCCAGGGGGATTTCCGCGGCCAAGGCCTGCTGGGTGAGACGATTCCGTTCGTCATGCTGCTGTTCTGGGTCGGATCGATCACGATGAGCCGAGAGAGCCAGCGGCTCGAACGCAAATTGGGGGTGGGAACACGATGAGCGACAGAGATCAGAACACTGATGTGGAAGTGTTCGCCGACGCCACGCAAATGGGCGGCTCGGGCGAAGTGATGATCGAGCTCAGCGGCGTGGTGAAGCGTTTCGGTAAGTTCACGGCACTGCAGAACATCAACCTCTCGGTGGGCCGCCAAGAGGTGGTGGTGGTCATCGGGCCGTCGGGATCGGGCAAGTCGACGATGATCCGGTGCATCAACCGGTTGGAGGAGCACGACGCCGGCCGCATCGTGGTCGACGGCACGGAGTTGACCAACGACCTGCGCAACATCACGGAGATCCGCCGCGAGACAGGGATGGTGTTCCAGCAGTTCAACCTGTTCCCTCACCTCACCGTGATGGACAACGTCACGCTGGCGCCCCGGCAGGTGCGGCACACGCCGAAGAAGGAAGCCGAGCGCCTGGGGATGGAGATGCTCGAGCAGGTGCGCATCCCCGAGCAGGCCCGCAAGTATCCCGGTCAACTGTCGGGTGGACAGCAGCAACGGGTCGCCATCGCCAGAGCGCTGGCGATGAAGCCCAAGGTGATGCTGTTCGACGAGCCGACGTCGGCGCTCGATCCGGAGATGATCAACGAGGTGCTCGACACGATGAAGGATCTGGCGAGAGAAGGCATGACGATGATCGTCGTCACCCACGAGATGGGCTTCGCCAAGGAGGTCGCTGACCGCGTCGTGTTCATGGCCGACGGTCAGATCGTCGAGGTCGGCACGCCGGAGCACTTCTTCAAGGACCCCACCGAAGACCGCACCAAACTGTTCCTCTCCCAGATCCTCTGATGCTGGTCTCGCTCGCTGCGCTCGCTCGACTGCTCCTCGTCGCTGGCGCTTCCCTCGTCGCCTGACACCGAGCGCTTCACATCCCGGGGGCCGAAGCGGTACGCCCCTGACCAACTTCCGCGCCCGGCCTGGGGTGGGTTAGCGGCGGTCGCGGCGGGAGGTGCGGGATCTGCGGCGGCGGCGTTTGGTGATCAGATTGCGGGTCGCCGGGAGGGCGGGGGCGGTGACGGCGATGCCTTCCACAGTCATCGACAGTCCGTCGCGGTCGACGTCTGCGGGTTCGTCGGGGGTTTCGGATACGGAGACGATCTCATCGGTGACGGGACCCTCGTAGATGTCGCGCAGGGCGATCATCGCGCCGGCCATCATCGCCCCCGGCATACCGCCGATGCGGCGGCCGTGCTGGACCATGCTGCGGTTACGTTCCTGGCGGTCGCGCAGGCGTACTGGTTCGACGTCTTCGGGAACGTGCTCGGGAACCAAGTCCTCGTCCGCACCGTCCATGTGACGATGCTAGACGTGAACCACGAGCGTCCATCGGGCTACGTACATCCGGGCGCCGGCGTTGCTACCGTGCGCCCCGGACAGGAACCGCGCCCGATGAACCACTCCCCCTACACCAACGACGTTGCCGTCGCCCGGACGTTCGAGCAGGTCTTCTTCGAGTTGCGCAGGGTGATCGTCGGTCAGACGCGGTTGCTCGAGCGGATGCTCGTCGGGTTGCTGTCACGCGGGCACTGCTTGTTGGAGTCGGTTCCCGGATTGGCCAAGACGCTGGCTGCCGAGACCCTGGCCACGGTCGTCGGTGGGTCGTTCGCCCGCATTCAGTTCACGCCCGACCTACTGCCGAGCGACATCGTTGGCACCCGCATCTACCGCGGGAGCACGGAAAAGTTCGACGTCGAGCTCGGCCCGGCGTTCGTGAACTTCCTGCTGACCGACGAGATCAACCGGGCGCCGGCAAAGGTGCAGTCGGCGCTGCTGGAGGTCATGGCCGAGCAGCAGATCACGATCGGCGGCGTGACATACCCGGTGCCACGGCCGTTCTTCGTTGTCGCCACGCAGAACCCGATCGAGAGCGAGGGCGTGTACCAGATGCCCGAGGCCCAGCGCGACCGCTTCATGATGAAGATCGTGCTCAGCCACCCGAGCCAGACCGAGGAGCTGGAGATCCTCGACCGCATGGCCGTCTCGGCTCCCGTGCCATCACAGGTGATCGACCTGCACGAGCTGGTGGAGCTGCAGCAGCGCGCCGACGCCATCTTCGTTGACCGCAGTGTCGCCCAGTACGCCGTCGACCTCGTGCAGGCGACGCGCACGCCGGCCCAGTTCGGTCTCGCCGACCTCACCACGTCCATCGGGCTCGGCGCCAGCCCCAGGGCCACGCTCAACCTGGTCCGGGGGGCCAAGGCCATCGCCCTGCTGCGGGCACGCAACTACACCACTCCCCAGGACGTGTTCGACGTGGCCCCTGAGGTGCTGCGCCACCGGCTGATGCTGACGTACGACGCCTTGGCCCAGGACATCACCCCAGACCACATCATCAACCGGATCCTGTCGTCCGTCCCGGCGACGTGGGTGTCGCCAAAGCCCAATGACCCCTTCCGCTGACCCAGCGGTCGCCTGGCCCGCCGGCCCGACCCACGCCAGCGTGGCGGAGATGCTGCGCAGCCTGGAGCTGACCGTCAACCGCAAGCTCGATGGCATCCTGCACGGCAACTACCAGGGCCTGACGCCCGGCCACGGCAGCGAGCCCGGCGAGGCGCGGCTCTACCAGCCCGGTGACGACGTGCGCCGGATCGACTGGAACGTCACGGCCCGCACCCAGCAGACACACGTCCGCGAGCAGATCGCCGATCGCGACCTCGAGGCCTGGCTCGTCGTCGACACGTCGGCGTCGATGCAGTTCGGAACGATCAAGAACGAGAAGGCCAGCGTGGCGTTGGCCGCCGCCGGCTGCGTGGGCTTCCTCACTGCACGAAACCAGAACCGCATTGGCGCCGTCATGGTCGCCGGTCCACAGATCAAGGTGATGCCGCCGCGTGGCGGTCGCGTGCACGTGCGTGCGATTCTCGCCTCGCTCGCCGCCCCGCCGCCGTCCGAGGGCATGGGTCGGGCCGATCTCGCAGCCGCCATCGAGCGCGTCGGCGTCATCAGCAAGCGCCGTGGCTTCGCCGCCGTGATCTCCGATTTCGCCGGCACCGGCTGGGTCGACGCCCTGCGCCGGCTGGGCATGCGCCACGATCTCCTGGCCATCAGCGTCGACGACCCCCGCGAGCTCGACGTACCGCCCATCGGCCTGATCGACATGGTCGACCCGGCTACTGGCGCCCGCCGCGAGGTCAACGTCACGGCGACGGTGCAACGCCACTTCGCAGAGGCGGCAGCCCAAGGTCGGGCCGGCCGCGCGGCGTCCCTGCGCCGCACTGGCGCCGATCACATCGAGCTGATGACCGACAGCGACTGGCTCTCCGCGATCGCTACCCACCTACAGCACCGCCGGCGCAATCCGATCCGGCGCGTGACGGCGAGGACCTGAGCATGTTCACGTCCGACTTCCTCGCCCCAGAGCGCCTGTGGCTACTGCTCGGCGTGGTGGTGCTCGCCGTCGCCCACGTGGCTGTGTCGCTGATGCGGGGCCGGGCCGCTCTCCGCTTCACCCAGGTCGAGCTGCTCGATCGCATCGCTCCCAAACGCCCTGGCTGGCGGCGCCACGTCGTGGCCGGCGCCCAGCTGCTCGGACTCTCCGCGGCCGTGGTGGCGGTCGCCCAACCTGTGAACCGAGAGATCATCCGGCCAGAGACAGAGGGCCGCATCATGGTGCTCTTCGACGTGTCGCTGTCGATGATGGCCACCGACGTCCCCCCAGATCGTCTGACTGCCGCCCAGGAGGAGGCACTCGCGTTCGTCGACGCCGTGCGCGACGATGTCGAGATCGGGTTGATCTCGTTCAGCGGGACCGTGAACGTCGAGCAGCAGCCGACGCGAGATCGCCTCGACGTGAAACGCAGCATCGAGAACCTCGAGCTGGCCGAGGCGACGGCCATCGGTGATGCGTTGGCGACAGGTGTTCGGGTGCTGACGTCGTCACTCGACTCGGGCGAGGGCGGCGACACCGGAGAGAATGCCACCGACGTGTCCCCGGGGGTCATCGTGCTGATGACAGACGGCGAGACGACGTTCGGGCGCACGTCGAACGAGGGCGCCGAGCTGGCGGCCGACGCCAACATCCCGGTGTTCACGATCGC